>JAUXEQ010000001.1 GCA_030620455.1 bacterium
CGATTCTACCAAGCTCAAATCTATAGGCTATAACCGAATACCAGAACGAATCACCGCTCTCGGGAAGATATCGCCAATTGCTGTCATCAGGACTATATCTAAAATAATAGTTATACAAATTAGTATCTGTTTGTGCAATAAAATCACTAATAAATATTGGAGATGAATATATCCCTAAACTATCGCTTAGCTTAATCCTATAAGCATTTGCACCGTATACATTACCCCACGCAAATGAAATCCTATCATACCTTGTATGCGACATACTATGGTAAAGACCGAACCAATTTGCCAGAGTATCACTACTTAGAAAATCAGTTAATATTATTGAATTATCGTGTGAGTAATTTAGAATAAACGTATAAATCCCTGGATCAGGCAGTGTGTCGCTCATTTCTATATGTTCTGTAATATATCGTAAATGCCCTGATCCTTTCCAATAGCTTTTCAGTAATAATGTATCATTATTAGGAGTAACGAGTCGTGCTTCGACAATTCCATTCCCGCCTGCATTAGCCATAAGACCGAACAAATCACCGAATCGCTCGATGAAAACGTCAGCATAAACATCCGCAGGAATGCCATTATTAGTCGGATTAGAAGAATTATCGGAACAACCGACACAAATGTATACTGAAATGAAAATTGAAGCAAAAAGAACAAAGTATCTTTTTTTCGATCTCATAATAAACCTTTAAAAAGTTGATACAAAGCTGGCGGTGGGATTCGAACCCACTACCTGCGCATTACGAGTGCGCTGCTCTACCAACTGAGCTACGCCAGCAGTAAAACTGAGTTTCTTAAGTTAAAAAGTTACGTTATCTGTTTATCCTCAAAACACCATTTTTACTAGCCCAGATAAAATATCCAACTCCAGAAAACAACTTATCAGGTTCCACAAACATTTTAGCCTTGGCATCGTATGAAAAGATAATCATAGAGCCAGTTATAAGATCGTCTGGGTATGTTTCAATAGATCGGATAGGAAATCCATCATGTCCCGCAGGAACACCTATCATATTCCAGCCAGGACTCACAGCAACATCAAAAGAGCGTGCTGGAATATCCCCATGTACAACAAACATCGTATCAACAATAGATAGTATCCAATATCCAATGCCGGGTTCGACAGTCTGCACCTCTTCGTACAAGAATCTTTTTGATTCTACATCAAAATTACCCGCATAAGCAATTCCGCCAACAGCCATCGGGAAAATGTCAGCAACCGAATCCCTATCAACAAAAACAGGCAGACTAACAAGATTCCAACCTCGTCTTATGTGATAGTATGCTTCGTTATCCCTATATTCGACGATATATCGAATCATATAGATGGAATCTCTGACTTCCAACCAATCTGCTCCATTGTAATCGAAAGATTTAGCGCCGAAACATGTATCCAAACCAATTGCGAAATATCTGTCATCAACTATACAGGCAGCAAAAATCGGTTCATCAACAATAAAGGTCTTCCAACTTGATACATTAACATCTCTCCAACCTGGTGTAGCAGAGAGAGCAGCTATCCAATCAACTAACACCGAATCTGGAGTTGTATCCGCAGCAGATGTTAATATTTGAGGTCTAAAGTTGCCAGCATTCGTAACCATTATAAGCAGCGAACGAAGTTTGCCAATTCTTTCAAACGGCAAATATGTAGCCCAACCTCTGCCAGAAGTCCAGCTCACTATGGCATCGATCAAACCATCATCTACTTTCACTGTATCGTAGGTCGCAGTTACATCGTCGTTTCTGGGAACGGCATAAGCCATTTTCGAAAACTGAGAGTAAGTAGTAGGACCGTATTTTGCTCGGACAGCATAGTAATAACCCTTATCGTTTACTGCACTAGTATCATTGTAAAATGTATCAGTATCGCTTGTAGAAGCCAAAAATACTAGTGAATCCGGATCTGGACTAATCGAACGGGATAATTCATAACCTGTAAGACCTGGAGGAGGCATAAAAAATCTACTCTCGTGCACTGGTTCATTTACGCTTTTAACTACTTTCGCAATTGGTAATTCTCTCAGCGTACCATCTCTGTATGCAACGATAGCATGAATCCAATAGTCACCATCGAAAGGTTCTAACGAAACCGGTGCATGATAATGATAGCTTCGTCCCGATGGAATTGTATCTGCCATAACTATTCCAGGTATAGGTATCCATGGTGTATCTATCATTCCCATTCCAATATGAAATGTGTCACCAGCATTGAAAACAAGCCCATGATCAGCCAAATAGACGGTGTCCAAACCGGGATGAAGTTCTGTGGTTTCAGGATACGCAAGCAAAGGAGAAAAAATATCTGGACCACCAATTGTATTATCTTTATAGACCTGAATTTGTGCTCGGACACCGGAAAACATATAAGCTCCGTAATATCTCATAGCCATTAAGGAACATCGTGCATCTGCAACATATCTTACTGAAATGATATCAAAAACACTAGAATTATCGGTTTTTCTCGATGTTCCGTCGTCAGCTCTCCATAGCACTAGTTTAATTGGTTCTATTGGAGGTTTCCAATAGAGTTCCACTCTGGAATCCAAATTGCTAATTGCGACCAATTCTCTTGCAGGTTCCTGTGCTATTAATCCTGAAAATAAAAATAAAAGAAACATAAATATAATTGTCCTTCTCATCACACACCTCCTATAATACTTTTTACAAGGTCGTCCATCGAATAAAATCCAGGTGGTTTCCCCTTAATCCAACGGACTGCATTAAAAGCACCCTTTGCAAAAAGTTTTCTATTTTTCGCTCTATGAATAAAAATAATCTCTTCGTCATCATCAGCAAAAAGAATTTGATGTTCACCTGTAATCTCTCCAGCTCTTAGCGAATGAATTCCTATTTGGCCCTTTGGACGCTCTCCAGTATGACCTTTTCGACCAAATATTATGGAATCGTTTCTAAGATTTCTCGCTTCGAGTATTTTATTTGCAAAATATAATGCTGTTCCGCTTGGCGAATCTACTTTGTGTCTATGATGAATTTCGATAATCTCAGAATCGGCATCAGGAAATGTTTTTGCAGTAATCTTACAGAATTCGCTGAGAATTCCAACTCCCAGCGACATGTTTTCAGCGTAAAAAATCGGAATAGTAGATGAATATTTTTTCAACCTAAGCTTTAAATCTGAAGAAAGTCCTGTTGTTCCTGAGATAAGCGGTATCATTCGAGAAACACACCAGTCCGCAATCTTTATTAAACCTTCAGGAGAAGAGAAATCGATAGCACAATCGATATCTGTCGGCAAATCATCAATATCAGAATAAACAGGAATATCCATAATCGATGTCCTAGTTTTATCAAAGCCAGCAACTATACACATAGCATTATCTTCTGCTGACTCAGTAAGAGAATGTCCCATTTTCCCAAGAATGCCGGAAATTACTATTCGCAATATTTCCTCCCTAATTTATAATTCCAGAATCTTTAAGAACTTTCCTTAATAAAATAACCGTTTCTTTTGAGGCTTCAGTTAACGGTGGTCTGAGATTACCGTTCAAAAGACCCATAATTTTCATTGCTGCTTTTAAAGGTACAGGATTGCCTTCGACAAAAAGAGCTTTGACTATAGGATATAATTTATAGTGAATCTTTTGGGCTTTAATCAAATTTCCGTTCTCAAAACTCCTTATCATTTCTGCAAAATCCATTGGAACAATATTAGCTGTAGTGGAGATTACGCCTTTAGCTCCTAAGAGAAGCATTGGAAGAGTCAAAGAATCATCTCCAGAAAGAACAGTAAAACCCGGAGCTTCTAAAAGAATCGCAGAAACCTGATCCAGATTGCCGGATGCTTCTTTTATTGCGATTATTCTTTCATTTTTTGATAGTTCCACAACAGTTTTAGGATGCAAATTCGTACCTGTTCGAGAAGGCACATTATACAGAATAATTGGAAGTCCGACTTCAGCAATTGTTTCGAAGTAAGCTATATGTCCTCTTTGTGAAGGTTTGTTGCCAAATGATGTAATAACCAATGCTGCATTTGCTCCCAGTCTTTTCGCTTTATTGGTTCTATCGACGGCTTTCTTCGTCTCTGAAGCTCCAGTTCCCATTATCACAGGGATCCTTCCATCTACAACTTCTACTGCCACGGAAAGAAGACTGTCTCTTTCGTCTTCGCTACATGTAAAACTTTCACCTGTACATCCACAGACTAAAATTCCATCAGTTCCCTGTTCTAAATGCCAATTTATAAGTTTTCGGTATGTGACAATATCGATATTATTTTGATCATCGAAAGGTGTAACCAAAGCTACAATCGATCCTCTATACATTATTCCTCCTAAAAGAAAATTATAATTAAGGAATTTTAGTCACGATTTAAAATTTCGCAAGAGGAAAACTATCGAAGCTTGCAGGCTAAAATTTTACAAAAGTTGTATTACTTCATATGTTCTAATTATTTACGTGAAATAGATTTGAGAATATCCTTAGCCACATTTATTAATTCTTCCCGCTCCGGAATTAAATCAGGTCTCTTTTTAGTTATATAGTCGTGCAATCTGGAAATTGAATCACCCTTTTCAATTCCAACTTTCGAATCTGCGTGTCTTTCTAAAGTCTCCGTAACAGTGTTATAATCAATCTTGCAATATAACGCTCCCATGTCTGTAATTCTTTTTCTTATGACTTTAATATTAGGTTTAAGATCCCGTTGTGTTCTTGTTATTTTTATTCTTACCATTTCGTTGAGAAGTTTGTAGCTCTCAATTTTTTTCATAATAATCAAAGTAGGATTTTCTTGATATCTTATATCGATATCGATAGTTCTATATCTCAGAGTATCAACAGGTTGAAATCGCCATTCAATATTCCATCTAGATTTTTTCCAACCAAATTCCGCATATATAAAACCTTTCTCATCCATCGCCTCGCTGAAATTCATTCTCTGAATACTCCCTGGATATATCACTATCGGTCTTGCTAAAATCTTCTGGTACTTATGAATGTGTCCCAGAGCAACATAATCAAATGGAAGTTTCAAGAAAATATCCGGATAAGTTTGCGGTTCATATTCATAGAGCGAAAGCTTGTGATCACTTCCAGAAAGTCTAGCATTTCTAACAAAAATATGAGTGACAAGTATAGAGGGATTGAGTGGATTTATTTCTTTGCTAAGTTCAGCAACAATGTCTTCGAACTGTATATTATGTAACGTATTGTACGGTATTGTAGCAATTTGCATCTCGGTATTTTTCAGTTCTAAATTGTAGACAGTTGCATCATCAGCAACGATTATATCCTCGATACCAAGAATTTCATATATTTTCAGAGGATGTTCTCCCCATCCTGGGACCTCATGATTCCCAATTAAAAAGACTACCTTTGCACCAGTATCAATAATCTTTTTAAGAATCTCGGAAAGCGAATTTAAAACCAATGGTGCAGGATTTCCTCTGTTCAGGATATCCCCGGAAAGAATGACTAAGTCAACATTATTCTCTTCGACGAAATTTGCCAGTTCGTTGGCAGCATCGAGAACAGACTTAAACATTAAGGGCAATTCATTTGCAACTCTTGGCCCAGACATAACACCAAGATGCCAATCTGCGGAATGGACAATTCGTATTTTCTCACCCATATCACAATATAAACACTTTACATAAGTTTAAATTAAAAAGGGAACCTTACATACTGGTTCCCTTCAATATGCAATCAAAAATGTCGATCAATATCACGGTTTATAATTATTGTCCCAACTTCCTTTAAGAATCTTCAGACCAGAATTATTAGCAATATAAACAATGGATTCAGGTCCTTCACCTCTCTGAGTGATTGCTCTGGGTGAAAGAAGGTCTTCAGATGCAACAGAAATAGGAACAAATTTATCAGTATATTTGATAAGATTGTTAAGAACATAATCGCTAACGAATATGAAACCATCAGGTGTAACATAAACTGAAGATGGCTGCGTTTGATTTTCTAATTCAATTTCGTCAACATATTCACCTGCGATAGTAAACCTAACAATCTTGCCCTTTCCTATATCAGCTACAAGCAAGTAATCCCCATTAACCGCCACAGAAATCGGATGAATTAATTTCCTTCCGCCAAATTCCTTTTTGAAAGATGGTCCTTCAAAAATCAGAATTCTATGATTACCTGCATCTGCAATATAATACTCATCCTCAAAAACTGTAACACCAGCAGGCATCCACAAGGGAGCACTACCATATTTTTCTCCGCTATATGCTATGACATTTATGTCGCCAATTTTCTTAACCGATTCTATATCGCCCTCTTTGGTAATAATCTCCTCTGGAGTTTCCTCAGATTCGATCAGCATTGCTGCGCCTGTTCCTTTAGGTTTAAACGTAATAACCTGATGCCTTTTGGGATCTGTAATAACGACCTTGCTGCCATCTAAAGCCAAACCGCCTATTGCAGATATTTTCAATTCTCTAAGTTTATATTCTTCTTTTCTTTTACCCTGATTATCAAGCCTTTGAAGTCTATTATTAGCAGCATTTGCCACGTATGTTTCCAATCCATTCGAGGCAACCGCCAGTGATTTTCTCGTGCCAGAAATATTTCCGGTGGAAGTATATCGCACAGCTTTCTTAAGGTAGATTGTGATTCTTTCAGATCTGCTTATCTTTATTTGGCTGTCCCAGAGATAGAAACCTTTCTTTTTCACAGTCAGATCGTGAGTGCCTCTATTAGTAGTGATTTTGTAAAGGGATTTTTTACCAGATACAGGTTTTGCAAGTTCAGGTTTATCATCGAGAACTATTTCTTCTTCGCCTCCAGGTGGCTCAATTGCAATTTCTATAGTCACATGAGTTTCCGGAGGTCTATCGGGAACGAGTTCATCGATATCGGGATTCTTTTTAAATTTTGAATCCTTTTGCCATATATAAAGACATTCTCTTTTCTTTCGACCTCTCTCTGCTTCCTCATCCACAAGATTTTCATATGTCATAGGTGCATCTCTATAGGATGCTAAAGCCCCAGCTGCTGAAGCGTCTCCACGACAACTAAGCTTTGATAGTTCAAGATTAGCCTTTTGATACCAGTAATTTGTTCTATCTCTTACAGTTTTCAAAATCGATCCCAACGATTTAGCAGCACTACTGCAGTTGTTTCTCTCAATTTGAATTAGTGCATAAGTATAAGCTGCTCTGATGTGACCCTTTGCTTTGAGCGAAGACAAGATTGGCGAAGCTTTGTCATATTGGTTAATGTTAAAATAACCAATGCCTATAACATAATTAGCCTCGTTTTTATATGGAGAAGTACAACCGGTAAGCACAGTTTTGGCTTGTTCAATAGTACCGGGGGCTTGATCTTTTTCCTGAACAGTTGCAAGCTTCACTAATGAAACACCTTTTAAGAATCTCGATCTATTTTTTACTTCACTCGAAACAGATGCATTAAGAACTCTATTAAATGCATGGATGGCAAAGTTTAACGCAATCCTTCTCTTATCACCAGCAGTTTCAATACCTTTTTGGAGAAAATACTTACCAGCTTCGATGTATTTTTCTGCATCTTTAGGCAAACTAATGCCTGCCAAAGCCATAGCAGCATCGAAAACGCTTACATCTCTCTCTTTGCCAAGGCTTGTTTCAATATTTATTAGGAATCGTCTTATAGAAACAAGATTACGTACATCTGATGTAAGATAATTATAGTATTGACCTTTAGGATTCTCAAGAGCTTTAAATATCTCATCCGCGCTAGCAAGTAGATTAACATTATCAGTTTTAACACCCATCCAAAACTTACATTCAGCTTGTCGGAACTTCGCATCAGCACGGAGTTCCAACATTCGTGTGCTTCTATCGCTTCCTGTTTTTGCAAGAAAATTGCTGATTTTTGTATTTGCTGCTGGATATACACTGTTAATAAAATGAACCCATCCAAACCAATATATTGCATCATTATCCGTAGATATGATTCGCCCGAGATTATTCGTAGCAGATCTCGCAGAACCATTATAGATCAAGAAATTTAGCAATGAAGCATCACCAATTCGTCTTAACACATCTTTCCCTATACTAACATTATTCCTTAGATCAGCCATTTTCTCAATGGATTTATCTAATTGATCCTTTTGACCTATCGACCCTAAAGTAAGCATATCAACCAGTTTACTAAGCACTGTAAGGTCCCGAATATCCTTTTGAGTTCCTGCAGCTGTGATTAACTTGTTGTTTAAATCTAATGAGTTTTGAAGTTTCCCCTCAGTAGCGGCGATTTTGCTTTGGCTCGATAGTTTATACTTTTTCCAATTATCATCAGAAACTCGAAGATAAACCCTTGCATTTGTATAGATACATACAGCATCCATATATGTCGAAGCGAGAGCCAATCTCTCATTAGACGATTTCTTAGCCACATCAAATGCTTCTTTTGCATCCCCAAACAGCTTTATGGCATTACTATAGGTAGCTTCTTTAAAAGTTTTGATAAATCCTAACGAAAATCTGCTAAAACCCAGCAAAAAATATCCATTATCGATAAGCTCCTGAACATCCTCTGCATTTGCTTTAACATTATCATCCTCAAGAAAAGAAATAAAGTCACCTATTGCATTTTCAAGTAACCTTGCTTCTGTTCTTTCTGACGCAGTTAATTGTGCCATTCTGAAAGAACATAATGCTCTGATATAAAGAGAACGAATATATTCTTCACCCAAGATGTTCAAGTTTTTGAAAGCCATCGCAGCTTCTCTAAATGTTTCTGCCGACTTCTCGAGCATGTCGGAGTCCTTCCCAATTCGACCTACATAATACTGTGATGTACCGAGAAAATATTTTGAATAAGCTTCATCGGATGGTGGAAGAACACCAGACAAAAGTTCTTCAAATGCTGTAACTGCATTCTCGAATTCCGCTTTAGACTCATCGAATTTTTCAAAATTATAAGCCTTGACACCCTTATCGAGTATCTGAGTGGCTGTACCCAAGTCCATTTCTTGTGCAAAAACTACACTTATAACCATTAAAGGTATCATTAAAAATAACAACCTGCGCATGATTATTCCCCCTTATTTTAAATTTTACTCTTCTAATATCTATTAATTAAAACGATCTATTCCAATCTTGTATTATTTTCAGATTATCCAGGAGGGGTTAAATATTAACCCCTCCTTAAAAAAATTAATACATCTCAGCCCGTACAACTGTAAATCCTGTTTGTCTAACTATATCCCTAACGCTTCCAAGTTTGGGATCAGGTTTCCCCGGTTCAGCTTCGATAAGCCTAATTTGTGATAGATCAACCTCAATTCGCTTTTTTGCAACATCTACTTTAATTCTTATAGGACCATAACCATATCGAGTATAAATCCAACTTTGTAGAACCCTAATAATGTAATCATTGAAACGAGGTGAACCGGTTCTTTGAAGTATAGATGGCGATATTACAGCCGAGTCTACTATGTATTCGACAATCAAGGGTTTATCTGGAATACCATAGCTTTCCTTAACAATATCAAATTCCACATAATCAGTAGCATTAGCAATCCTAAATATCGGATCTGGTGGAGGAGTATATCTCAAAGTAATTTTACCTAATCCACCCCTAAAAATAATTTTAGGTCCTTCTGGCAAGTTAATATACGACTCACCACCTTTACTTGCACAGCCTAACATAACGATGGACAAAAGAATGATTATTAACCCTATTGTAATAAATTTCCTGTTCATTCTGATCTCCTCCTTCTGCGAGTACTTTTGATCTCAACTTTGAGATCAGAAAGTGTTCCTCTTACCCATGCAATTTTAGCAATTCCAATCGAGTGCATATACCCAGTAATCTTCACTACTTCGCTATAAGGAAGATCACCGGGAGAACGAATAACAACCGCTGGATCATTGTCCCTAACCTCATCAAGGAATCCTTTAAGTCCCTGATCGTTATATAGCACTCTATATCTGAGGACAGCATTTCTAAATGCTCTGTATGCTGCTACATTCTTGACTAATGCCCGTTTATCAGAGAACCATTTATAGAATTCAGCCGATTCGTCGTTTCCCTGCAATACAAAATAGTCTAAACCTCCCATCGGATTTTTATACATCTGTATCAAAACCGACGCCTCAGAATCTCCACTTTTAGGTGTAGGGAGGTTCATCAATCCCTCCACCTGAGGAGCGGACTTAATCGCAGGCATAATGGACATTGTAACCAAGAAAAATATCATTAATTGGAAAATAATATCTACCATTGAAGTAAGTTCCGCTTCTGGGAGAGGTTCTGCTCTTCTTCTCATTATTGCACCTCCCTATAGCTCATAAGTTTTCTTGACTTTTGAAAATCGAAACCCGACAACCTCAATAGAATCTCTATCGCAAAATTCCATTATATCAAGAATATATCCGAATGGTGTATCTTTATGTGCTCTAAGTTCAAGTCTTGGTGGAAGATTCCCCATAAATATATCATCTTCAATTTTCTTTTGAAGTTTTCTTTTTGCGACTTCAAGCGAAAAAGGACCTCGAGAATGAGTTGAATCAGCCTTAGCATCCCTAACAGTAGAAATATCTGGATCTAGGATATAAGCTCCTAGTTCACCATTAAAAGGTTTTTCATTAATTTTATTAATGTGAAGAAGATATCCTTCGGATAACTCATCCTGAACAGAAGCCAACTTTTCAACCGGAGGTAATTTCGGGAGATCCTTTGTTTCTTCACCTCTAACAGCCGCAGTAGCCTGTTGAATTAAAGTTCCAAGAGCCATTGTAACCATAAAGAATATCAGAAGCTGGAAAATAATGTCAATCAAAGAAGTCCATTGAGCCTTAGGTAGTTCTTCAGTTCTGTTTTTCATTAAAGTTCACCTCCCTATGCCTGGTTAAGAATCTCGGTCATCAATTCTTCCCATTTACCGAAGATCCAATCCACTTTTCCACGGTAATAATAGTGTATTAACATCATCGGAATTCCAAACATCAAACCTACGATAGTTGTAATAAGAGCTATATAAATGCCACCTGCCAATTGTGGTACTATTACTGTAAGTTGAGCACTGGGATTTATTCTAATAGTTTCCTCAATTTTACCGAATGCCGATCTAATGCCAACTACTGTACCAAAGAGCCCCATCATAGGTTCAATAGAACCAATAGCCCATAATCCGGTAACTTCCCAACCCTTAAGTTCGTCAAGTTCTTTTAGAACTGTGTTTTCAGCAGCTCGGTCCATCTCCTGGGAAGAATAGAAACTATTCCTATTAGATCTATGATTTTCAAGGGCTGCAAGCATAACTCTTATTGTAGCATAATCTAAAGGTTTTTTGGGAAGCTTAATCCCGGGAACACCGTTCCGACAAATTTCTATTGCCTTTTCAACATTTGGAAGACCTATATCCAACCACAGCTTCTTTGCCATTTCTTCTTCGAGATGTGCATCGGCTTTGATATATTCTTCCTTACTCGTAAAATCTTCGGGACTGAGCGACATGGATTCCATAGCCTTTGACCAATATTTAGCAACTTCTCGAACGAAGACATTGCCTTTTGCACTTTGCATTTCCGTCTTTCCCACTCTATCAACAGGAAATATTCGGTATATAAGTCCGGGTTTATTTGGTGGAAATACATTGGCCAACCATAAACGTCTCCAAATTAAAATCCATATAAGAATACCAAAAAAGAATAGCAGATGCTGAGGTATCATAAATACCATACTACCTTCCTTCACAAATTTCCAGTACCATTTAAAAATTCCCTTTCCTTCTGTTTTTATTGCTACGTGCTCGTGAAGGATACCCTCAGCGAAATCCCATCTGGATTGGAAATCGCCACTAGCTAAAACAACCCGCCACCAATACTGTTTTCCAAAGTCCAACCCATCAAATGTATAGGACAATTCACCAGTTTCGCTTCTATTAACAATATTAGAAAAATTAGAATCAACCGCAACCTCAGCTCTGAATGTCAATCCAAGTTCAGCGGGGTCAGCAACTTTATCCCATTCACCGTAACTCATATTTCTTGCATCATACATTTTCTTGTAAACTTCCCAACCTAAAACAACCTGAAGATTACCAGCTTCATCCTTAAGGTTATCTGCGAGTGTAATATGAACCCATACGGAGTCCATGTTCTCTTCTTGCGCATTCACCGATCCCGGAATAAACAGAACTGCTGCCAATAGAACAGTTAGAAACGAAAGTCTCCTTAACATCAGAACCTCCTTTAATTATTGTTAGATAATTCCATTCAATTTAATTTTATATCGATATCACTTCTCATTATCAAAACCGAACCATAAGTTTGTATATATAAGATTCTAACTATTTAATTTACAATATTAATACATTTCTATAAATCATTTCAATCTTTGAACCGAATATCCATATAACAATACATACTACAACGTACCTAGAAGCCTTTTCATTGCATCAGCCTGCTTCATTTCACCAAGATTTTCATATACATTAGCTGCTCTTTGAACCGCTTTTTTCACAACCCTACTTTCTGCATTGGGATAGAAAAGCAAAATATCCAAATATGATATAAGAGCAGATTCAAGATTGTCATCTCCACCTTTTTCTGCATAAATATCACCCATAAGTAATAAAGCGTTATCCGCAACCGAGTTATCGACATATTTTTCAGGAATCATAGGATAGGACAATCTTCCCCAAAGCTCATCATAGAAGCCGTAACCAAAGTTTTTAACAAGTTTCTCGAGAAGATAAATTGAACTATCGGAATCTGCCTTTTGAATAAGCTTTGCTAATCTATATAAAGAAAGTGCCCTAACAGGATCCTCAAGTTCATCCTGTTCAGCAATATCGCTGTATATATTCTTTGCACTATCTATGTAACCAAGAGCTTCAAATGTATATCCAAGATCATATTGAAGTCTTACGTCATATTGTGTGCTATCTCCACCTAAGAAAATTAGTTCTTTAATCAGGTTCTTTGTATCCTCGTTTAGTTCTTTAAACATTGAAACTTCAGCAAACATGTAATGCGTTCTTTGTGAAAAAATTAGATTAGCGTCTTCCGTAGCCATAATAGCTTGTGGCCAGTCTGTGCCAAATTTACCAATATATGCTTCTTTGAAATAATAATGTATATCTTTAAAAGCTGGTTCTACATCGAGAGGAGCTTCCTCACTTTCATACGTAAAATAACAGTCCCCGTAAATAAGGTTAGCTTTTGCACCAATAAGACCGTCTTTGTCTAACAGACCTTCAAATTCAACAAGGTGTTCACATGGATTGGTTTGGGCCATCAAATCTCTAATATCATATCGTTCAGGACCATTGAAAGTCAAAGTCAACCGAACAAAATCCTCACCAAGTGGATTCATAGCTGCAGCTGCATAGTCAAGACTAGGACGTCCAACACCTGCAAGAGAACTAATTAACCTATCCAACGCCAATCCCATTCCAAAAGAAAGTTCGGACATATTATACCCAGCTCTGAGTTTTAGGAACTTTGAAATCTGAGCTTCTGCACCGATATGTGGTGTAATAATATCATCGACTATCTCGAGGTCAGCCAATATGAAAACTCGACGCATAGCTTTAAACATTGCACCCAACCTGAAAGATATAGGATATTCATCCTCAGAAATAGTTGAAGCACCAATATTGTGAACAGATACTCCAAATCTTAATCGTCTTACAAAATCTCTTGTAACTAATCCTATATCCAAACCACCAAAACCGTTCGATGAACGGTCTTCCATAGATGACATAAGATACTTGGCAGCAATACCTACTCTAACTTTTCTTCCCAATACCCATCGACCATATCCAGCGGAAATAGCGGAATTGTTAGATGAAAAATCACCTGTAGGTCTGTTATAAATATCTCTGCCATCAAAATTAGAAACACCTATATTAGCAAGCGATAAACCGAAATTCCCAATGTTTTGAACTGGATATGCGAATGAGAAATGGTTATATCTTGAATCCATAAACAACTGTGCATAGGTCAGTGAAAGTTCCCAACGTTCAAGTTGAGCTAAACCTGCTGGGTTATAAAGAAGCGCATCCCCATTATGAGCAAGAGTAGAAAATGCTCCACCCATAGCAAGACCTTGAGCACAAGTACCAAATCTAAGATAATCACCCGGTTTACCATACTTCCCATCTTCAGCTAAACAAAAGCTTAGTAAAAACACCAGGATTAATATTGGTATCGTGAATTTTAATCTCATTGCATTTGCCCCCTATTTGTTATCGATAATAATTTTTTCTATTCTCGCTCAATCCCTTTCCAAACAGCGATCTTGCGCATAACTACTTTATCGCCAAAATCAACAACAGCAATGTATCCGCCGTTTGCTACAACTTCCCCCTCATCATTCTCACCTTTCCAAATAATTTCACCTGCTCTGGAATCGCTTTTAAGGTGCTTTTCACCAGTCCAGACCAAATTACCAAACATATCATAAATTTCAATTTTAATAATCGCACCCATTTCTTTTGCCTTAAGCATTATATGGGTAATCTCATTGGTGCTCGGATCGAACGGATTAGGGAAATTTATTACTTCTTTATCTGAAGGATCGATTATAATCTTATATGTTCTTGTTTCAGAGGGATTCTCCGCTCTGTCGAGAACTTGTGCATAAAGCAGTCTAGCGCCTTCTCTCAATGCATCCATGTGCTCATCTGATAACACTGCACCTACTGGATAGTATGGTTCGTCTGCAGCATGATATAACACTACAGGATTGTCAGGGCTAAATTGCAGTATTTGAACATTATAGTCGAAATCAGGAGACTCATCTACCATAAGAGCATATACTAATCCCGGATATGTATCCTCAGGATCGAAAATTGTAATCTGCACATCGCTCTTATCAGACCAGTTAGGATCACCGGAATCTTCATCTCGAGCCTCTATTTTTTCCATTGTCGGAGTAATTGTGTCCAAAATTATATCATCGTGATTTACAGGACTTTTATAGCTTCTATATTTAACCTGACAGAAAACATTTTTAATTTCATTAACCAGAGATGCAAATTCAAACTCAGAGGTTCTACTGAATTTAATCCATGAGCGCGAATGTAAAGCCTCTTTGGATTCTGCGAACCGCATCGAGTCAGGTTCATCGACTGTGTTTATAACTGTAATAACCGATTTGCTATTTGTAAATTCGCTATCGAGAGTGTCATTAGGAGCTACAACTTTGAAATCAAATTTATTCCATATCTTAAGGGAATCCACTATACTCGCATTACCTGCAGAATCGACTACGACTACACCGATTTTATACAGGATTCCCGGATCTAATAAATCAGCCAACGGGAAGAAAACGTTATAATCGTCTTCTCCAACATCCCAGCTTCTATTGTAAACAGAACATAATTTTGTGTCAATTTCCGCAACATGGAAACATACTTTCCAAAGATGTGGTTCAACTATATACATCGGAATTGTATCGGGAAATCTCGTGGTATCGTAGAATTCAAGTGGATTGAAAGAGAAATTTGGAGGAGTAATGTCATAACCACCATTAACAACTGAATTACGCCAGTTACCTGCACCATCCATTGCACCACCAATAATACGGAAAGCAGCTTCTGTCGTATCTATGATTAACTCGATGCTATCGTTCGGATATCGAACTACTATCCCAGAATCGATGGGTAGATAAGATCGTCCGGGGTCCCATAATGTCGATGCGAATGGACCAAGGAAATGTAAGGAATCCACACCAGATAATTCGTCGGTTGCAAGTGGTATCGATGCATAAATTTCTCTCTCATTAGCCCAACCCATGTGAGCTTTCCAAATGTTTGGCCACATTTCAAACGACGTAGTATCCCAAACGGTAAAACCTTCTGGAATATCTGGGAGTGTTTGATCTAATATTATCGAATCTTTAAACATAGGAGAAACTGTATGAGCAACGGATCTTATCCAACCATAGACAACTTTTATTCCATCTCCAGCAGGTAAAGTATGTGTAACATCAGTGCCATGAAGATATTCAATCCATCTTGGATCCTCTGGTGGGATTGGCATCGTATCCATTGCCAAATAATATGATTCACCGGTTTGACCTGTTACGTCAAATTTAATACCTACAATTGTCGAATTAGTATATTGTGTAATCCGGGGTCTATCCAGATCGTAAAGAGTCATCGATGCTGAAATTTCCTTACTGTATCTAATCGATGCGTTTGCCATAAGGCTTATATTCCCGGCATTGTCTTTTACTGCTATGTAAAGCGTTTTTGTATCTCCCGGTTCCTCGAGGAAAGTATATGTATCTATACCGGTGGAATTGAACTTTCTCCATCGTGTAGATAGGTCACCGGGCCAATGTCCGGGATTCTCAAAGAAGGCTATGTAAGCTGGTATATATGGATCATCTGTGGCATCGGTCTCTACAATAACTGTTAGACTATCAGTTTGATCGGAGGATCCAGAGTTTAAATCGCGAAGAGTTACCAAACTTATCTCTGGTCTCTTTGTATCTAACGTTATTTCAAAATATTTTTCAAGCGACCAATTTCCTGCCGAATCTTGAACGAACCCATTAACTCTATAACTACCGTCACTACCGGGAAGGTCGAAATTCAATGGTTCTGCAAAATTCCAGGGATCAATTATCTCAAGCGCATCAACCTGGATTTTTCTCATAAATATTCCAGTACCATCTGGGAATCCCGGGATAGCTCTATCATATGCAGAAAAAATAGCCTTCACATTAGCTTTATTTGTATAATGTGTATCAGCAATTTCAGATGTGTCGCTGGCATTAAATCCGGTTGAAATATCTAGAACTTTGAAATCATCAAGAATGGGATTTCTAGTGTCAAGAATTATACAGCGAGTATCTGGGTCAGTAAAAGGACCATATTCGCTATAACCTCTCGCGATAATGCATCTTTCCCCATCTCCCTCAGAGAAAACGTGAACGATTGTCGTGTCTTCTCCGGGAGGTAACGGTTCTACATCGTATCTAACTTCGATAAGACCGTCATTGAGTATTACGTAATGTATATCATCATTATAGCTAACGGTTACATTAACTCTTGTAGAATCGGTATAAGTTCCAGTTAGATCTGGTCCGTTAATATCTTTGATGCTTATAAGTTCTACAATACCATTGAAAGGATTGTAACATATTGAATCGTGTGCAGCATTTGAGATATTACCTGCGGAATCCTTAACAACAACCCAAATATGCATCCAGTCACCCTCTGAAAACCCACTGAACCCAAAGCTAACTGTATCATCAAAATCACGCCATTCAGCGTCAGGAATGTTAGCCAAATCGGCATAATTCTGTGTAAGATACATTTTATAGAATGGTGTACTCCCCGGTTCAGGTACAATGTTAATCAATACATTCTCAACATCGGTCGAATCGAAAGGCAATCTTGTCGATAAATCAAGAATAGTTACTGAGCGTAAGGATGGTGGGTTAGTATCGAGAATAATATTACCTATTTTAGATGTAGAATAGTTACCAGCAAAATCCTTTAGCTTAACATAGAACTCTCTTAACCCGTCACCAGGATTCATTATATAAAGATAATGTACAACTGGAAGGTATTTAAACACCTGTAAATTATCGAGGAAAGTTGGACCTTCAGATACATACACACTTTCAACACCCGATGCATAAACATCACCGAATCGTGGTGGGTCTGTTGCATTAAATGGATCGACCCATATATTTACACTGTTAGTATAACCGCCTTCTGCAGGGACATCTGTGGGATGTGGTGTTAGTGTCGTATCAGTCGATGTTACTCTGTTAAATTCCGGGTCTCGAGTATCGATGTTAATTGTAGCCTTAGGAGCTAAAGCATCCTCAATATTTTCCGCTGAGTCGATAGCCTGAAGGAAAATTTCATAATGTCCATCGGATACTGGACTAAATAAAAGACTATCGTTAATGTTAAGAGCACCAAAATATTCTCTGACAGTATATTCTGTTATAAGTCCAAAATCTTTTTTATACAGTAGTTTAATAATATCCACACCACTATATAAATCACCACCATCGAAAAATAGAGAACAGTAAGGCACGGTGTAATACGTCAAAAGCCCCGATGTTTCTATATTCGACCAAGGTTTTTCCGTATCGAATCTTGTCCATGTCTGCATATCGGCTAAACCACCAGGAACGCTGTTGGGATCTATTGTATTACCCAACCTATCCTCACCTGCAAGAAAGAATTCATAGTATCCATCACCACCGACAGATGCGGAATTAAAACTCACTGAAGAAGAAATCGGTGATCCACCAGGAAGTGGTTCATCACCATACAGAGTCCATGTGGACATGGAATCGGTTCTGAAGTATATGTGAATTTTTCTTACGTCGCTAACAATTGCATCTTCTGTCTTGAAGAATACGTCCTTTCGAACAACATTAGTCCATCTATTTAATGTATCTATAGCAACAGTTGGTGGTGTATTATCTTGTCGAGAACATGTATATCGAGACCAATCGGAAAAAACCCATATTCTCCCTGATACCCTTTGCCTATATTGTATTCTATAGCAATATCTAACTCCACTTCGCAATGCATCATCCGCAGGACTGGCATCAAGATTCAATCCTATTGTATATTTGTTCCCAGGAGCACTCGATGTGGGAATAGGGAAAATAGAATAAATTGGATCAACTAAATCTGGGAAAACAGGAATTCCATCTGCATCAACAACCTGGATATGAAAAGCAATTGTCGGATCGATGGCAGCACTGGGTGGTAATGACCAGCTCAGTTCGCAAGTAGTACCCTTTGTATAATCAGGAAGAAGATTCAATGTCGGAGCTGGAATCCCCAAAGCTAAGCCGACAAGGGCAAATATGCATCCTATTATTATATTCCACCTCATATTTTTATCTCCTTTTCATTATTATTTTCAATTATTAATATTATCTGATTAAAATGACATTACTTATTGAACTGAATTTTTGCCCAGAGGCATCAACTATGTATACTCCGCTGGGTAAAGCACGATCTGAATTATCTTTTCCATCCCACACAAGATTCAATATGCCCGGTTGAACAATGTCACTGTAAAGTTCTCTAACTGTTTTGCCTTTGATATCTCTAATGGAAACTGTCATCATATCCTTAGAGGGTATTGTAATCGCAATATTTACTTGAGCATTGAATGGATTAGGATAGGAATTAATATTGAAGACTAAAGGCTTTGGATCGTAAGTAACTTCATATTTACCTGCTTGAAGTGGATATACATCGCCTTCATTAAGCTCATAATGAATACCCATTCCTGAAATTTCCCATCTACCGTCAAGCAAACTTTGAACAGTTAGGTTAATCTCTTCGGGAACCTCGACAGTCCAATTCCCTGAATATGACAATCCTTTTAAAAGCATTTCATCCTCGTCACCAACAATATAAGACGGATAAGTCGTGGTCGGTAACGGAGGCATAATCACGTCATAACCATCGATGGCAAATTTTAACTTTTGGCAACCAAAAACTAAACTTGCATCGATAGGAAAATTAACAAAGCCCTTCAAGGATCCGCTATATCGAATATTTACTGTGGCATCTGTGGACAAAAGCATGAAATAACCTTTTCCAGCCTGCAACTCTTCAGCACTCACAAATCCTGAATCTGGATGATAACCTAAGACATTAGTTCGAGGATAAAAAGCTCCCAGAGGATTAACAGTAAAAACAGCATTACAAGCTGGGTCTCTTTTCGATAACCCTCCAATTATATGCCAACCACTACCGGTCAATCTTAACGAAAGCGATGGTATGCTATATCCATCAATAGATTGATAGTGATCAACAATGCTGAGAATCCAATATCCAACTCCAACTTCGAGATCATAGGCATTTTCATACATTTTAGTTGCCGTATTATATTTGAAACAGTTGCCCAAAGGAATGTATGGGAATATTTCGTCTAACCTCATACTTGAAGGTATTAAAGGAAGACTAATTAAATTCCAACCTCTATAAAAATGGATCGTATCACTTTTACCTCTAAATAATGTATCTTCAAACTCAATCCATTGTGAATATGCACTTTCGTTACCATATTGGTCAATTGTAGCAATATGGAAAAATCTAAATGGTGCACCAACAATGATCGTATCTGGAAGTCTAATCGTGTCTCGTCTAATAGGTTTTTCTCTCCAAACAAGAAGAGAGTCACCGGTGCATAACCATTCCGCTGCTGCCGTATGTTCTACTCTATACTTATTGAAATCAGACCAGCCAGGTGGTCCATAATCTGAAGGTGTAATATCTGTCCATGTAACAACAATCCAAATTTTGCTATCATGCGCTATATCCATATATACAGTATCAATTTCCACTGGATATGGTGGTGTATGAGGTGCAAATCCTTTTTGCCGTGGTTCAGATAGATCTTCTGATAAATTACCAAAACTATCGGCTACAACAATTGTATAGTAATTAGCTCTGAAATTATCCATAGGATCTGGATCGTCATCGATAAATTCGTAAGAGGGTGCCCCGCTGTGAGATATCGATGCAATTAGGTCACCAATATTACCTTCAATACTCGATCTATAAATATCATAAGATTCAACACCAATACCATCGTCAAAAGAACCGGGAAATGTAACGCTTACCATAAGTTCGTTCGTGCATTCAGCAATAGATTTAAGATCGTTAGCCATTACAGCCCGAGGTGGTGTTTGATCAAAATGTGTGACAACATAATTAGAAACAGCCTCGTTATTAATATTATCCCAGACCATAACTCTAAAGAAGTATGGTCCTTCAGATATTCCATGAATAACGCATGTTAATGTATCCCAATCTGAACAATCGTAATCATCTGGATTTGAGAGCGCGATGTCATGAATCGACGAGAACATATAACTTACTATTTCATCGGTAAATCCACTTCTTCGAGACTGTTCTACCATCAAACGAGTGATATCACAATGACTTGTATCTATTATTGTTAAAACAACAGAGTCAGCTTCACTCCATCGAGGTAGATCAATGAGTATCGGTGGAGCAACGCTTTTATCCGATTTCGTGCGAGTTCCCCCACCGAATACATAATGACCGACATGGTCAAAAAACAGGAGATAATAATAGTATTCTTTCCCATCAATAAGTCCTTCACCCACGTCCCACCAATAATAGTATCCTGTATCTTTATATTCTTCAATATTAAATACTTTAATATAAGAACGAGTAGTATCTAATATTGCCTCATCTTCAAGAGTATCGAATTCGTCTGCCAGAAGTCTATAAAGTCGGATTTCGGCTAATCCCGTTCCGCAATCAATTTCATCCTCAAAAGAAGTCCAAAATCGGATTACAATATCCCCATCATCATTGGGATTCGCAATAATGCTATCCGCACCTCTTAAAGGACCATTTATATCCGCAATAACGGTTTCTCTTTTATTATACCACTCTAAAATAGTATCGGGGTCTGTTGACCTTGCTCGTATTCCGAATATATATCTATGGCAATCTTCCATAGCCCAATCGTTATGAGGTTGATCCCGCCATGCTGAAAGAAATGTGTCCCCCTCAGCTACATCTATTAATCTGTATTGATATTGCATTTCCGGTCTTGGATAACAATGTTTGCTACTTTTTACTGTAAAATTGTCGGTAGTAATAACATTCGGAATTGGTTCGAGAATAGCGCACATTGGCATACCGCACTCCCCTGGACCTGATGTTACTACTTCATGCCATGGATTACCAGTTCTGGGATGATAACCAAGCGGTCCAGGAGGTAATCCTGCGCTGTCGAAAGGCACAACGACATAATAGTATCTCTTTCTAAGTTCTATCGATTCATCTGTATAGAAATACATTATTGATCCGTCCTCGAAAACCGAATCGATAGCAAGGGTAATATTATCGATAACACTAACTTTGCGTGGATCTGTAAACCGATATATTTTGTACATATGTATTGCAGATGCATTATCCTCAGCTCTTTCCCAGATAAGCTCGACCCTCTGAGGTGGATCACCACAGTAAAGAGCAATGAAGTATGGCACTACAGACGGTGGTTTTATGTCGTGAGTGATATCGATGGGAGCTGACCAATCTGAAGTATCTGCTCCAAAGGTTGCTCTAACCCGATACCAATATCTTTCACCGTCGTTGGCATTCAAAAATTTGCAAGTGTCCGCTTCAATGAATACTGTTGTTGAATCTGAACCACCAAAACTTCGATGTATGCGTCTAAACTGATATTTAGTTCCCGTGGGATTTCCGCTGCATGCCGAGTCAACTTTTGCAGTTATCGAAGCATATGGATAATAATAATGTCCTAATACTGGTGGATTCATAAGTTCTGCACATAAAGGTCCTATCTGCCCCAAAGCTAAGGAAAATGCCAAGAGCATTGTCAAAAAAACCAGCTTCCTCATAAAGCTCCCCCTTAATTTATCAATTTTTTTGGATATTTTACTAAACTTAACTTTGCATCTATCCTTGTTCAAGTGAAAAATCCTTTTTTAAAGAATTATTTGAATTTGCATTGACAAAAATCTGTACTCCTTTAATAATTGAATCTGCATACTTTTTAAATATTTCCAAATATTTTTTCTTTACTGGTGGTCCAGTTGGAAAGGCATATTTTTCTGGATTAACAAACTTTCCGTTTACTTTAACTCTGTAATCGAGATGCGGACCAGTGGAAAGCCCAGTTGAACCGACATATCCTATCACCTGTCCTCGTTTTACTTTCACACCTTTCCTGATACCTCGGGTAAAACGCGATAAATGTCCATACATAGTTTCTATATTATCCTTACCGGGGTGTTTTATATGGATAAATTTACCGAACCCTCCTTTCCATCCGCAATATACTACAGTGCCAGAACCCGATGCGGATACAGGAGTACCAATAGGTGCAGCATAATCTATACCCTTATGTGGTCTGTATATCTTCAGTATCGGGTGAAAACGGCGATAAGAGAAATGAGAACTTATTCGACTGAAAACGAGAGGGCATTTTAAATGAGATTTTTTCATCGACTTTCCTTTAAGATTATAATATCCCTCAGTTCCAGTAGGATCAGAATAATGTATAGCAGTATAAGTTTTCACTCTATCAACTAGTTTTTTAGTTGCCTTATCTCTTTCTTTGTAAGATTTACTATACTCCGCTAAGAGAATTTTTCCAATTCCCACAATTTCATCCCTGAAAATAAGTTTCTCGTATACTATTTTAAATCGATCCCCTTTGCGAGTCTCAGTGTTAAAATCGATATCATAAGCAAGGACATCTGTGAAATCGTAAATAGCTCTCATTTCAATGGATTTGCTAAACATAGACTCGGATAATGTATTCTCAACAACTCCCTGTGCAGAGAAAATTACTTTTCTCAAAGGTATTGTATCCTTAGCGACTTGAAATGTATCTCCTATTTTCTTTACAGTATATTTTTCCCAACGAGAACGAGTAACCTCAAATTCTAGAAGATTCTCCAAGCTATCATATTCAATCGAGAAATGATCCCCAGGATAAATCTTTCCCATATCGAGAACCGATGAAATGCAAGAGATCGCTTGATTAACAGCCTTAAACGGAATGCCACGATCAATTAGAACCTGTGAAAGGGTTTGATTCGTATATACATCGCCTTGAGCAATGCAAGTCATCCCCTCAATTGGTTCAATCGAGATAAGCAGCATGTTTAGTACTGCAAACATTGCGATCGAAGAAATTTTATACTTATAAGAACCCATTTACATCGTTTTAAAAAATGAATCAACATCCTATTATTATCTTATAATTTTATCTAAAGAAATTTCCTTTTCAAAAGCCTTAACAATAAAATAATAGACATCGGTTTCTGAATCGCACCAACTTTTCGACAGAATACCAGCTTGCATACACACTCTATCTAATCGCATCGATGGTGATATATCAGAATCTTCCCATGGCATTACAATACCATCTTTAGTTCCCTGTCGAATATAAATACCCAAATCAGGACTAGGTTCCTCAACTCCCTCGACTATTTTAGTTAACCCAACAACCAATGTAGCATTCTCGAACGTTCTTCTTCTACTCGACGTGTGTTTAAGAGAATATTTCAAAGACTTACATAAGCTTTTTGCCGTCTCGGAGAAAGGTCTTGTTGAGAAAAGATCCCCATTTCTCACTAGAATTTTGTCATCGATTTTAATAGTGATAAATACTCCACATCGAAGATTGGAAATCCTTCGTGGAAGAACCGGTGGATTCTGTCCAATTAGAATATTATAAATGTATTTTAATAACAAATCTCTATCTTTATCATTAATTGTTTCTAAAGCTAAAGTATTATGAGATTTATATGTTTTTCTTACATCAATCCACGCTATCGAGGCTATCCCACAAATCTCTGCGGTTGGAAATCCTGAATTTACATACCCCTTAACGACAATTCCTGTATCGGCACCAAGCGCTCTTACTAATTTAATTGAAAATGCTGACCCCCAAGGGTTAGAAAGATTATATTTCCCAGTTTCAAAATTTTCTACAATGACTTTCTCCATCATAGCTGTCATTATTACCATTGTCGACCTGAAAGTGCGAGTAACTTCCCTTGCATCTTCGCCCTTTGCCAGATTTGAAACATTTACAATAAGCGGATCATATTCTGAAAATAAATGGGAACAACTGTTAGCAATTCCATCGAGGACGTTATCATCTTCCTTACCAACAAGGAAAACTATAAGAGGCGTCGATCTAAACGAGTATTGTGTAAAGGGTAATTGAAACCAAAAACTTTTTGGTGGACATTCGTCAACTAATTTTATTTTGGGTATTCTTTCACTAATCTTTTTCACGAGTGTAGAGTCAATAATCTGAGTGCCTAAAGGAGTTTTGAAGTATTTGAATTTCATAATTGAAACCCCCTTTTGACCCGGTGGAGCTTCCACAATAACAACAATCAACTTTTTCCTTTCCTGAGATGCCAAATTATATGCTGCACCAATAACAGTTCCGGAAAAAAGATAGCTCTCTTCAGGCACTAAAATTCCAATAATATTACCCCTAAGTGGTCGAGGTTTAACCATATTAATATAATCTGTAATTTGATCCCAAAGGACAGTGGGATCAGAGGGGAAAAGACCATTTTCAGCACAATATTCTTCAACTAAGTTCTGGCTAAAAACTACTCCCAAAAAAGCCAAAACCAACAATATGTTTAATTTCAATTTAGATGACCTCCGCCTTCATCGATATACTAGCATTTATTAGGTCATCCTCCTTTCCAACCGGAATAATTATCTACTTTCACCTAATAAAAGCTTAACCCAAAAAGAGTCAAGAAAAAAGTATGGTGTATTTTTTATAGTAGAAATACCAGAAATCCGTAATTCCCGTTAAAAAGATAACCTAATAATCAGTTACTATTCACTCCTTATTACAAATTATAAGTTATAAATCTCCATATTAATGCTGAAATTCTCTTCTAATCCTATCTAATTCTTCAAGGCTTTCAACAAACACTTTTCGAGCTTTGCTGCCTTCAAAAGGTCCCACAACATTCATCATTTCAAGTTGGTCAATTATCGATGCAGCTCTTGTGTATCCTACTCTTAATTTTCTCTGCAAATGTGATGCTGATCCTTTCTGAGAAATAACGATGACTTTTGCCGCTTCCCAAAAAAGTTCGTCAAGTTCTCTAATAGCTTGCCTTTTTGCGAGCTCTTCCTTAAAACTAACCTGTGTAACTTGAGGATTTGTAAACTTACAAAGATACTCGACAATTTTTTTCGATTCACTTGTAGAAACGTAAGATCCATGAATTCTCTGGGGTTCAGATTTGCCAGTGGACAGGAATAACATATCCCCATGTCCCAGAAGTCGTTCAGCTCCCTGTATATCAAGAATTGTTCTTGAATCTACTCTACTTCGCACCTTGAATGCAATTCTTGAAGGGAAATTAGCCTTTATAAGTCCTGTAACAACATCTACCGAGGGTCGTTGAGTAGCAATAATAATATGAATACCAACAGCTCTAGCCATTTGTGCTAAACGAGCAATAGGTTCCTCGATTTCTGACGATACAGTCATCATCAAATCAGCCAGTTCATCGATTACGACCACAATAAACGGGATTTTACATCCCATATACGGTTTATCTTTTAGCAGCAAATAATATTCGTTAAGGCTTCGTACATGAAGTTCCGCAAGAATTTTATATCTAGTTTCCATCTCTTCGACAACCCATTTCAAAGCTGCAGCCGCCTCCTTATTATCAACTACAACCGGAGCTAATAAATATGGTATTCCATTGTATATTGAAAGTTCAAGGCGTTTAGGGTCCAAGAGCAATAGCCTTAATTCAGAAGGATTACGTTTATACAACAGACTTGTAATAATTGCATTAATACAGACAGATTTCCCGGAACCTGTCGCACCTGCAATTAATAAATGAGGCATTTCTGTTAGGTCTTCGACACATGTATTTCCTGCAACATCTTTACCTAAAACAATCGGCAAAGATGCTTTCGAATCGACGTATTTCGAAGATTCCAAAACACTTCTAATATACACTATTTCTGGTTGTAGATTAGGTATTTCAATCCCCACTGTTCCTTTCCCCGGTAATGGTCCAACAATTCTCACATCCTTCGTTTTAAGCGAAAGTTTCAGATCATCCGCAAGAGCTAATACTTTCGATACTCGGGTTCCCGACTCAGGTTCAAATTCGAAACGAGTAATAACAGGACCAGGTTTTACAGTTATTATTTTGCCGAATATTTTATAAGTCCCAAGGGCATCACCAAGTTTTTTACCCATTGTATTCAATTCTATCTCGGTCATATGAGTTTTGGGATATTCTTGAGCTCTGAGAATTGAAAGAGGAGGTAAAGAAAAAAAGCTTTCCTGAAGCTTAATTTTTGTTCCCTCGATAGGTTCTGGAACTTTTATAGTCCTTGCTATTCCAATATTATTACCTAAATCTTTACTTTCAGCTTCAGCCCCATCTCCTATTGTTTTATTCAATTCATTATCATGACTTACATCTGGGGCTTTTTCAACGTCTGGTTTTGCTTCTTTGCTTGTTGTACTTATTTCAGATTGTCTGATAAAATCAGATGTCTTTGTTTGGCTTTCCTCTACATCCGATTTTGGATATTCAGGTGGAGTATAGTTATCCTCATGCCTTTGGGCAGAAACCTTTGGTTTCACAGGGATATTTACATGAATCACTTGCGAAGTATTGTCGTCCGATCTGCTCGATTCTTTAGGAAGAGGAACATCTATAAATCCTTCTTGATCGTGGGATTTTTCGTTTTTAATGGTTTTTCTACGACCTAAAACATCGAGAAGACCGGGAACATGGATGTCATATTCATCTAATATCTCGATTCTTCGTTTGTCAGACTTATCAGAAGAGGTAATCTTTTCATCGGGAGCTATTTCATAATCCATATAAGCTTCAGATTTTGCCTTTGATCTCGATTGCTCTATTTCAGACATGAAAACAATATCAGGTACACCGGGAGAACTACGGTCAATATCTACACTTTCAAGTTCTTCGGCCTTCTTGCCTACAAGGAAAACCTCATCGGAAAAATAATCCGGCACATTCTCAATAATTCGAGTCCTTCTATAAATTCTATCCTGTCGTTCTGTATAATCATCAATTTCATCTTGCCTTTCCTGATATAACTTACTCAACTTCAGCTTACTCACTAATAATGTATTAAGTAATCGCCTTGTATGCTCACTAATATATTGTACAGGAATCCTCAAGCCCAATCCTGTAGCTAAAAGAACCCAAAGAGTAAAAATAATAAGAGTAACGAGCATTGCTCCAAAGGAACCAAATACTGCAAAAATATTATTCAATCCTACACCGAAAGCTCCAATTATTTCCCGAATTTTAAACGAAAAGAATCCTGAGATTAAGATATTAAATGCAAAAAACCACCCAAAAAAATATCCTGTCATTTTAATCAACTTATCAAAACGCCATGATAAAACTCTTCCAAGCCCCCAAATAATAATAAGTATAACAAAAGCAAAACCTATGTATCCAAAATTATTGATAACTACCATCGAACTCCAAGCGCCTGATGGTCCAAGTAAATTCCCCATCTTTCTCTGAGGCGATATGGGGCTTTCACCCGGATAGAAATCCATGGAATTATATGATAGCAGCGAGATAAGTAATAATGCCGCTAATGATAAAAGAATTAATCCAGATATGATTCTAACAATTTTAAAGCTCATTACTCTAAAGAATATATTTGTTAATAACGTTTCAAGAGATATTTTACTCTTGACAACAATATTGGCAATAAATATTTTTGAGGTTTATTTGGGGGTGTAGCTCAGGTGGCAGAGCAACGGCCTTTTAAGCCGTGGGCCGATGGTTCGAATCCATTCACCCTCAAATTTTCATTGGTTTGTTTTATTTTCTCCAATCTCAAACATTATAAAAGCACAACTTGATTACATTGAAAAAAATATTCAAAAGTAGAATAATTAAGTCTCTAATTATCATAGTAGAAGTGGTTTTTCTAGACAGAATAACAAAATCTATTGTTTCGCAAAGATTGATACCTAACAAATCACTTTCTATAATCGGCAACTTTTTTAAAGTAACCTTGGTTTTTAATCCTGGTGGTGTGTTTGGAACGAGAATAGGTGGCAATCTATTTTACATATTAGCCGCAATTTTTGCAGCATTAATCTTAGTTGTTTGGTTTTTAAAGAAAAAAACATCAGTAGCTCATATTACAGCAATTTCACTTATGCTTGGCGGAGCTATAGGTAATCTTATCGATAGAATTAGAATCGGCAAAGTGATAGATTTCCTTGACTTTGGAATTGGAAACTATAGATGGTATACATTTAATATTGCAGATTCTGCAATAACTGTTGGAATAACAATTATAATTTTCGCCGAGCTTTTTTTAAGTCATCATGATAATAAAAAGGATCGACAAGAGATTTTCAACGAAACAAAATACCTTGAGAAAATAGATAAAATAGAATAGAATTCGAATAATATTACCGATAATGAATATAGAATTCCATTATCTTAATAAGAATCACAAGAAGATATTTATTTAATTCAGGATTTTATTATGGGATTTTAAGAATTAATTCTCTTTGAATGATAAAATTAACACTTGACAGACTATAGAAAAAATTTTACAATTTGCGCCTTAGGGAAAATTAAGGAGGAAAATTTGCTGGATAAAGAAATTAAAAATGAAGTTATGAAGAAGTATGAAAGACATCCAAAGGATGTAGGCTCATCTGAAGTACAAGTTGCCGTATTAACTGAACGGATAAAGGTTTTGTCCCAACATTTTTCCCTTCATCCGAAAGATACAAACTCAAAACGCGGTTTTATGATCTTAGTCGGTCGCAGAAGAAGGTTACTTAATTACCTTCGTAGAAAAGATTATGAAGGATATTTAAAATTAATCAGAAGTCTCGGATTGCGTAAATAATCAACCTTTCCGGAAATACTATTTCCGATTAATCCAATAATACATGAGTTTTTTTGAGATTAGCTTATCGAATTATATTCATAGAATTCAAACAATAAAAACAAAATTGTATTTTTTAACATATCTCGTATATTAGAGAAAATTACAAATTAAATTTTTAACTAAGGAAAATACAAAAATATGGAATATACAGAACTAAAAGAAAAAATTGGCAATTGTGAAATAACTTTGCAAACTGGGAAAGTAGCTCGCCAAGCGGATGGAGCTATTTGGGTGCAGACAGGTGGTACAATAGTATTGGTTACAGCTGTTTCATCAAAGAATCCTAGTTCCTACAAAGGTTTTATGCCGTTAACAGTGGACTATCGAGAAAAATTTTACGCTGCTGGCAAAATTCCCGGAGGCTTTTTTAAACGTGAGGGAAGACCTTATGAACATGAAATACTTAGATCTCGACTTATAGACAGACCAGTTAGACCACTTTTTCCAAAAGATTATACTTATGAAACACAAGTATTAGCATCGGTTATTTCCTTTGATCAAGAAAATGAACCAGATATTCTGGGTATTATCGGTGCTTCCGCAGCACTATCTATTTCCGATATACCTTTTAATGGTCCTTTTGGTGCTGTGAGGATTGCTTTAATTGAAGGTGAATACGTAGTAAATCCTACTGTTACACAAAGAGAAAAAGCTACTCTTGATTTGGTTGTTGCAGGAACTGATAAAGATATAATAATGGTCGAAGGGACTGCAATAGAAGTCAGCGAAGCTACATTACTGGAAGTTCTTAAGGCTGCTCAACCTGCATTATCGAAGATAGTTAAAATCCAGCAAGAGCTTATTAAAAAAATCGGAAAACCTAAAAGAGAATACGAACCAGATATAATAGACCCAAAACTCGATAAAGCTGTCAGAAAACTCGGAACGGAAAAAATTAGAGAATTAATTCAAACTGAATCGAAATCTGATCGACAAGATCTAAGTGATAAACTCAGCAATTCAGTTATCGAAAAACTTATCGAAGAATACCCCGAATCCGAAGGTAAAATTAACTTAATTATGGATAGTATCAGGGGTGAAATTATAAGGAAAATGATTTTAGACGAAAAGCGACGATCCGATGGTAGAGATTTTGATGAAATACGTGAGATTTCAATCGAACTTGGCATTCTCCCCAGAGCACATGGGTCTGCGCTTTTCACAAGAGGAGAAACTCAAGCATTATCGGCTGTAACTTTAGGTACAAAACTTGACGAACAGAAAATTGAGGATCTCGAGGGAGAATCGTTTAAAAGCTTTATTTTGCATTATAATTTCCCACCGTTTTCCGTTGGAGATGTTCGACCTATAAGAGGTCCTGGAAGAAGAGAGATAGGACACGGTAACTTAGCAGAACGTTCTTTGCAAAATATTATACCCTCCGAAGAAACTTTTCCTTATACGATTCGCATTGTCTCAGAAATCTTAGAATCCAATGGCTCCTCTTCAATGGCTACTGTCTGTTCAGGAAGTTTATCGCTTATGGATGCAGGAATACCTATTAAAACCCACGTTGCGGGAATTGCTATGGGTCTTGTAATAGAAAATGGGAAACATGCCATTTTAACTGATATTAAAGGTTCAGAAGACCATTATGGTGATATGGACTTCAAAGTTACCGGTTCCGAAAAAGGAATTAATGCTTTTCAGATGGATGTCAAAGTTCCGGGAATTTCATTCGATATTATAGAGAAAGCTCTATCTCAAGCAAAAGATGGAAGGGAATTTATCCTCAGGAAAATGAATGAAGTAATCGATAAGCCAAGGTCAAACCTTGCACCTCATGCACCCAGAATCCAGATAATCCATATCAATCACGAGAAAATCGGCGAAGTTATCGGAAGCGGTGGCAAGGTTATTAGAAGTATACAGGAGGAAACCTCAACCACAATTGCCATCGAACCAGACGGATCGGTCTTTATTTCCGCTTTAGATACTGATTCTATGAATTCTGCAATTAAAATTATTGAATCTATTGTTGAAGAACCAGTAGTTGGAGCTATTTATAATGGAACAGTTGTTCGTATTCAACCTTTTGGAGCGTTTGTGAAAATTACTCATTCCTGCGAGGGATTACTCCACATTTCCGAAATCGAGCATAGGAGAATTAATAAAGTTGAGGATGTTCTGAAAACTGGGGAAAAAGTTAAAGTAAAAGTTCTTGCTGTCGATCCAGAATCCGGAAAAATTCGACTTTCCCGAAAAGCTTTGCTTAAAAAGGAAAGAACTTCCAATATAAATAGAGACGACAAAGAGTATAGAGGAAATAACTAAAATTAAAAAAATTAACAATTAAATAAGAAAAGGATTGTTATGTTTGCCATTGTTGAAATTGCTGGATTACAAGTAAAAGTCTCACCTGGGGATAAGGTTTGGGTTCCATTTATGAGTTCAAAAGAAGAGGGTTCAAAACTCAATTTTGAGGATGTATATCTTTTCTCTGATGATAAAGAAACTATTGTAGGTAACCCTAAAATCGATGGTGTAACTATCGAAGCTACTTTGCTTGAACACACTAAAGGACCTAAGCTTATTGTCTTTAAAAAGAAAAGAAGAACCGGCTATCATAAAAAGCAGGGACACAGGCAGAAATATTCGATCCTACAAATTGACGAAATCTTAGTTTCATAAGAGATCAATGAGAATGAAATGGTGCAAATTTTTAGCATGTCTCCTCGGAATTATACTATCACTGTGTAGCATCTCCTTCGCACAAAATACAAGAATCAATAAAATCACTGTTGTTGGAACGGAATTCACCAGTCCGGAACTTGTTCGAGTCAATTCTGGACTTGCAGAAAACCAATTGTTCTCCACTTTAGCTCTCCAGGACGCCGTAAGAAGCATTTATGCTCTTGGAAGCTATGACGATGCAAAAATCCTTGTTAGCAAAGGTCCCTATGGCTTCGATATTGAAATTCACGTGCATGAACTTCTTCGAGTTGGAAAAATTGAATTTTCAGGTAATAAAAAGATAAAAGATGATAAACTTGTGAAAGTTATTGGATTTGGGAAAAATGCATTTTTATCAAAATCGAAGATTTTTAACGCTGTTAATTCAGTAAAATCAAAATATTCAAGCGAGGGATATGCTGGAGTAACTGTTAAATATGATGCAAAAAAAGCAGATCCGGGATATGTAGACATCGAATTTAAAATCGACGAAGTTAAGACTTCAAGAATCATCTCGATAGAGTTTGAAGGGAATGAAATTTATTCTGATAGGAAACTTCGTTCTTTAATGGATTCAAAGCAAAAAAGTATCTTAAGAAGTGGAAAATTTGACAAGCAAAAGTACGATGAAGATCTTCTAAAGATTGAAGATTTATACAGGAACAAAGGATATATAACCGCAGAAATCATAAAAGACTCTATTGGTCGTGTTGCTGATGGTATTAACATTACAATTTGGATTGAAGAAGGTGAAAAGTTTTACTATAAAGGAATTAGCTTCACAGGTAATGCAAAATTCACAGACGATGAATTGCTATCAAAAGTAAAGTTGAAAAAAGGAGATGTTTTTAGCCAAAAAAACTTGAAAATACTATTCAAGATATCTACTTTGCATACACAGATGATGGATACATCCATGCAAGAGTCGAGCCAAATAGAAAAATCTCTGGGGATAGTGTTAGCCTCGATGTTTCTATCGATGAAGGTCCTCGAGCAAGGATTCGATACCTATATATCGAAGGAAACAATCGAACATTTGAAAACGTGATTAGGCGAGAAGTGATTCTTTTCCCAGGTCAGATTTTTAAACGCGACTTATTATTCATCAGCCAACGCAATGTATATTTCTTAAACTTTTTTGAAGATGTCGTACCTGAGTTTAAGGTTTTGCCTAATGGCGATGTCGATCTCACACTTAAAGTTACGGAAAAACCGATTGGTCGATTTCAGATTGGTGCTGCATATAATGCGAGAGATAAATTAGTGGGAACAATTTCCATTGGATACCCTAATGTTTTGGGTCGAGGGTGGAATACGGATGTTATGTTTGAATTCGGAAAATTAAGAAACAATCTTTCGCTATCATTCACCGAACCCTGGCTCTTCAATACTCCTACAAGTTCCGGGTTTGATATTTACAACACAACAACTGAATGGGAAGGTAATTACACAGAATTAAGACGAGGTGGAGCAATACGTCTTGGTCGGAAACTTTTCAAACCAAGGTATTTCTCAGTCTATGCTCGATACAAACTTGAATCTGTTAAATATTTTAACATATCAGATAGTTATATTCCCTCACCATCTTATGACATTCGAGCTATCGACTGGCCACAATCCGAATCCTCGCTTATGCTTACAATTCAACGCGACAGCAGAGATTCACGTCTATTTGCTTCAAAAGGAAGCAAAAACTCGATTAGTTTAGAAAATTCTGGTGGTTTTATCGGCGGACAAATTGATTTTCAAAAATTTTGGTTCAAATCGGATTGGTACTTTCCGCTTCATAAATACCTGACTTTTGTGGCAAAAGGACATTTGGGACTGCTAACAAACTTATATGGCAATTCTGAGAAAGTTCCATATGGCGAAAGATTCTATCCTGGAGGAATAAGCTTTGATGGTCAAATTCGAGGTTATAACGACCGATCCGTTGGTCCAATACTTCACACCGAACCTATTTACGATTCTATAGCTATACCTGACGCTAATGGAAATTTACCACTTATAAGATCCTCATACGATTATCGAGCTGGTGGAAGAGCAGTTCTGATACTAACGTCTGAACTTCGAGTTCCTCTTATTAAAGATCAATTATATTTTGCTACATTTGTAGATGCAGGAAATGCTTGGATGAAGCCTGAACAAATTAACGTTAGAAAACTGGTAACTGGTGCAGGTTTTGGAGTGAGATTTGTAGTTCCTATGATGGGTATTATGGGATTAGATTTTGGTTGGGGATTTGACAGGGAGAAACCGGATTGGCAAATACATTTCCAGATTGGACCGGAATTTTAATAATTTCAATGAGATCTATATTTTTAAACTGTATTCATTTACTTTCTTTATATCAATTGAAACATTATTATTGAATAACCAGATTAAATATTAGTATATTTTCAGATACTGTTACAAACTGTTGCGTGATAAAAGTTAAAAGGCTTTCTTCATCCATTCAGGAGATATTTCATGAGTCCTAAAAAAGTAGTAATAATTATTTTAGCTGTTATTGCAGCAGTTTTTATATGGTTCCATGTTGTTACAGAACGAGTATACACCTACACATTCACTTTTTCAGTTCGAACAACTGGAAATGTTGCAAAGAACTTCGTCTTAGCAAGCGAATTACCCGAGAGTTTACAGGTTGTCATTAACGGTCGAGGAAAAGACCTAATCAGTCAATTTCAAACCAAAGGCGAAATAATTATAGATTTGAATAAATTATCATATGGTAAAAAGACTATCGATCTTAAGGAGGAAAAAGCTATTCTCGCATCACCAAAATTAACTGTTGTTAATATTAAACCTTCAAGCGAGATTGAAATACTCCTGGATAGATTGAAATCCAAGGAAGTTCCGGTTAACTCAAAACTTGAGATAATACCTGAAACTGGATTTGTAGTAAGCAGTGAACTTGTATTCAGCCCCGAAAAAGTGATAATTTATGGACCAGAAAAGCAAATTTCAGAAATTGATAAGGTTTATACTGTTCAGGAGACACTTGTTAATTTTAATATATCTACTTCAAAACCTATTCCACTAGAAATGATTTCAAAGCTAATCCATGCGAGCACTGAAACCGTTATTGTTAGTATCGAAATCGAAGAGCTATCAGAAAAAAGTTTGGCAGAAATTCCTATAGTAATAAGAAAAGCACCTTCAAGGCCAGGTTATACAATACCAAGAAGTACAAAAGTAAAGCTTAGCGGTCCGAAAAGCATGATAGATAATTTAACCGCTAAAAATATTGAAGTCTATTTTTATTATCAGGAATATTCTCGAAAAAATAACGGTATTGTACAGTTAAAAGTCGATGCGCCTAAGCCTATTCAGGTCATATTACTTGACCCAGAGGAAGTTAAATTTGTACCTCGAAAAATTTCTACAGATTAATTAATAGATTAATGAAAGTTTTAGGTATTGAAACATCGTGCGACGAAACCGCAGTCTCGATTATAGAGAACAGCGCTATTCTTTCTGAACAAGTTTACAGTCAAACTGTTCACGAATCTCTTGGGGGTGTTGTCCCAGAATTAGCGAGCAGAGATCACATAAGAAAATTATACGTTCTTGCATGGGAAATTCTCGATAAATCTGGGCTTGCAATTAGTGACATCGACGCAATTGCAGTAACTGCAGGACCAGGATTACCCGGATCGCTCATAATAGGCGTTTCATTTGCAAAAGCCATAGCGTTAATGAATGAAATACCAATTATAGCAATAAATCACCTTGAGGGACACATATTTGGCGTCAAGCTTTCACATAAAATAACGCCACCTTTCTTGGCACTGCTTGTTTCGGGAGGACATACTGAACTTATATACGTTCATAATTGGGGTGATTATAAGCTTTTAGGCACAACAAGAGATGATGCTGCAGGTGAAGCTCTCGATAAAGCCGCAAAGGTCATTGGATTATCGTATCCTGGAGGTCCAGAAATTCAGAAAATTGCGGAAAACGGGGATCCCAAATCATTCCGGTTCCCTATAGCTATGCTTCATTCAAACGATTTCGATTTCTCGTTTTCAGGCCTTAAAACAGCGTTTGCACTAACAATCCGAAAATTAGGCATTGAAAAAACCAAAAGAAATCTCGCAAATATATTGGCTTCCTATCAGGATGCTATTGTGGATTCACTTCTTTTGAAGCTCGATAGAGCAAGTAAAAAATTTGGCATAAATAAAATTGTCATAAGCGGAGGTGTGGCAGCAAGTAAAAGACTACGAGAAAAAGCAACATTCAAAAATTGGGAACTCTATATGCCAGAAACTAAATACTGCACAGATAACGCTTCAATGATTGCATTAGCTGGAGAGTTCTATTTGCTTAAAGGTCAACAAACACCGATGAACTTCCCAATTAATTCCTCATGGATATTGGGAATCCCTTTATCGATGAAATAAGAGGAGCGAAATGAAAGGTACACCTGTATATCAAGAATTTCAAGGTTTATCAATGGTTCTTAAGATTCTTATAACAGCAGGTTTAATAATCATGGCATGGTATGCATTTATAAGTCAAATTATTTTGGAAATTCCGTTTGGAAAAAATCCTACACCAGATGCAATTCTTATCATAATATGGATTTTCTTGGGAATCATTTTACCTCTATGTTTTATTTTTGGTGGACTTAAAATAATTATTGCCACCGATGGTGTTTATATTTCAATGTTTTGGGTATTTAAGAAATATTTGCCATACGACAGTATTAAAACATATAAGGTACTCTCTATAAATCCAGTAAGAGATTTTGGTGGAATCGGTTACAAAATTAGTCCAAAATATGGCGTAGGATTTATCATGTCAGGAAAAGAGGGAATTCAATTCGAACTTAATAACAATAAAAAAATATTCGTTACAACAACGCAAAAGGACAAATTTCTCGAAGCTTTACGGATGTTTATTAAAGTTAAAGAAGGATAATGGGCTTTTAAGCATATTTGCAATAATAACCAATAAATAATAGCAAAATTCAAATAAAGATTAAGTAAAAAACGTGATTTTTGTGTATAGTTTCTCGTTCAAAACCATAGATATTTTTTATCGGGTTTCCTTGTGCAATGTATGCTTTTTATCCTTTGGACAATACTTCATTAATTTAAGTCTATCGGGTGTATTTATTTTATTCTTCTGTGTAATGTAAGTGCGCGA
>JAUXEQ010000219.1 GCA_030620455.1 bacterium
CTCTGCAGGAAGCACTTTAAATAGCATAAATTTATCTTCGCCTGAAAATACGGGTTAACTCGACCTTCGATTATAGCTTTGTTGCTTTCAGTTATTATAATGTTCTCCTTGGAAATAAATTTCTCCCATTCAGCGGATGCTATTTGCTCGAGTGTTTTATCGTTATCTGGATTATAGCAAATGAAGTCTTCCATATATCGATTCACTTTAAGCTTATATTCGGCGATTTTTGAGAACTTCGGCGCATCAATTTCTGTGAATGCTCTGTTGTAACTATCCACATGGTACGATATAAGTATTTCTATGCCAGATAGATACTTAGCTAATTCGAAAGTTAGTTCCCCAATTTTATTGTATGTTCTAATTCTTTCCTCTAAAGTTATCTTTCTTGTTTCGAGTGTTTCGATAAGCATTTTAATCTGGTTAAGCATTTCCCGATGCTCGAATAACTGTGGCAGCTTCCCAAAGATTCTGTTTGGATCTTTCCAAGTATTTTCGTCCTCGGAGAATTCCTTTCTCATGTATCTCAAATATTCTGTATCGAAGTGAATAGGTCGTTTAGCTTTCTTTTGGTTATAATATTCCGAAAGAAGTTCGAGATAACCTGACATTACGCCTATTTTATGAGCAATATCAAGATTTTTCGATAATTTAGAAAGTCTGTGTGATTCCCAATAGGCTTTATTATCTAGATCATTTATTTCTCCCTCGAGTGCATATATATACAGGTTTAAAGAATCGATTCTATTATTCTGAAATTCGATCATGTCAGAAATGCTGTCAATATTGCTATGCATTTCCTTGAGAAAATTTTCTTTCTCTTGCCTTCTCTCTTTTATCGTTTTAGCAACTCTTCTTATGTCTACATAACTCGCGACCAATTCAGGAGAGCGGCACTGATTAAGCCTGATTATTAGGCTTTCGATTATACGAATTTTCTTCTCATTAATTATCCTAAGACCCTCGAGAATCTCCTCCTGAACACCGCCAAGTCTTTCCAAAGCTCTTTGGATATCAGTCAATTCATTATCGAGAATTAGCTTAATCTCACCCGATTCTCTTGAAAGAGTTTCATCTTTAACTGTTCCTATACTAAACATCGCATTTAAATTATCTTTAGCTATCTCCATGTTTCTCTTAATATTACTGAAACGTTTATTCATTCCGACGACCTTTGTCTCCATAACTTGCAATACTCGTTTTAGAGAATCTTTTCGAGATGTCTCGATATTAGACCGTTCTTTAAACCATTTTATATAATCTTCATATTGGCTGTCAAGTTCATCGAGTTTATTGCCAAATTCAAAACATTTGTAATATGCTGATCTAAATTGTTGTTTGTAGTCACTCTCTTTGGAATAATCGTAACAATTTCTCATCTTGTAAATAAAATCGTCGACAAGCATAAGAAGGTCATCGATGGATTGTTGCTGCTTTGCAATTGCTTTAGCTTTTCCATGGATTCTTACTGCTATAGGGTCTGCAAATCCTTTCTCCTCAGATGTAAGTATAGAGCGACCATCGACATCGGTTATTACATGACCGTTGTGAATGTGCTCCAATAACGTATTAGTAAGTTCTTTTACACCGCTTAGTTCGTCGTATAACCGCTCAATTTCAGTTCTATATTTCGTCCGGTATGCTTCATCGATAGCGAATTTTTCCAGATCGGATGGGATAGGAATAATGGCATCGGTGCTAAGAGAATATAAGTCCACATAAATTTTGTCATCGTCATAAGGTCTTATAGGTTTCACAAGGTTATATTTGCCAATCGAAATCTCGTAAGGACTTTCGCAGCAATTATTTGCAAAACTAAGCACGCTGCTTTCACCTGAATAATTATTTAGAATCTTATGAAATTGCAGATTAAGTCGAGCAAGTTCTTCTAATTTTGAATGGAAATTCTCTATATCGAAGTAGTTCCTCGATACTTCCTCAAAGTTTTCCAAGTCCTCAGGATATCTTACGTCGCATTTCCAGTATTGAAGCAAACGATACAAATTCGTATGACATATGTTGAGTTTCGCGAAATCGATCGATAGTAGGTTAAATTTCCCTCTAAATTTTATATCCTGACATTTAGGATTCTTTTTAACATAAGCAATTAACTTTTGCCACAGTAAATCCATATTACAGAGATTGTCTTGAAGCTTTTTGAATTGTCTGTCAATTTCGCGTCTCTTGGTGTTAACTGCGTTTTCCAAATCGGCAAGCTGCTGATCGATATCCGGGGCTATCTGTTGCAGATCTACGATTAGACCATCGAAATATCCTTCCAGAATTTTTGTTCTCTTGTTAAGTGTATTAAGTTTAGAGTTCTTGCAATCCAAAAAGGATTGTTCGTATATACTAAGCAAGTAGTTATAGTTAAATTCACTGATATTTGAGGGTGTGCGCGAAATAAATGTATTATAGAAATGAATTTTCCAATCTGTCGCACAGTTCTCATCCTCACTATTCATCGTATTAAGTGTCCGATAATCGATTCTAATTTGCTGCAGAGATTTGTTTTTCAAAGTTTCCAATTTACCGTTAAAATCTTCTATTGTTGCCTTTATGCCCCATATACTGTCTCTTTGCACAAGCAAATCCTTATACTCATCCAATAATTCAGTAAGCTTGGTTGCATCCGCTTTTTGGACTTTGCACACCTGATCGACAAGAAAAGATAAATTTTCTTTCATTGTCTCGGGTTGTTCTGCTTTTTTCAATGTTGAAATGGTATCCGATACGATCAAGGAATCTTTACTCGGCTTATAGCTGTTTGTGAACTCGAATATATCACTTTCCGCTACTAATGTTCCATTGACAAGTACGTTGATTTTCCAAAAATATCTTCCTCCGTATTTAAAGCGAGGAGCATTAGCAGGATATTGGAGTGAATTCGATGTCAAGCCATCACGTCTATAAAATGATTCTCCCGGTTGAAAACCTAATATATCGAAATCGCGGTCGACTTCCCAGATGCTTAGTGTATATCCCAATCCTGAAATAGGCGAGGTTGCGACCCATGAGAACAGAGGATCTGCTCGAGTAACCTCATACTCGAAAAGAGGAGATATTAGCACAACATCAAAGTAATCCACATCATGAATTAAAATGTCCGAACCTGTTACTTCACCGCCGATCTCCACCTCGATAAGTATTGTGTAATGTCCATCCGGGAGCATACTAGTTTCGTCGAAAAGCCCCTTATATTTATCTGCAACTTTGAAGCTGTCAATTGCCGGTTGTGCACCCGGCGAAAACATATTTGTTCCTTTATTAATTCTGAATTGCTCGGTAACAATCGAGGCAACGAATTCATTGTCGTCCTTTGTTGCTTTTGTCCTAATTTTTGCTGTTGTGTCCATACCGGAGATAATCAACACAGTAGCAAGGTCTTCCTTGTAAAGTGAATAACCGTATGGTGTGATTTTTTCAACAGTCAGTTGCTGAGCAAAAATTGGTAAGACTAACAAAATTACGATTAAAATCTTCCCAATTCTCATTTTGACCCCCAAATTTGTAAATCAAGATATTTAATAATGTAGTATTATAGAATAAATTATTGTCTAAATCA
>JAUXEQ010000152.1 GCA_030620455.1 bacterium
AGTTAGGATAGCAATCTCCTCAAGCATTTGCTTTCTGCGATCACCGAAACCAGGTGCTTTTACACCGCATACTTTAAAAGTACCTCGAAGTTTATTCACGACCAGAGTTGCCAACGCTTCACCCTCGATATCCTCAGAAACAATTAACAATGGTTTGCCAGTTTGAACCACTTGTTCGAGAAGAGGCAGAAGATCTTTTATTGCTGAGATCTTCTTATCGAATATAAGAATATATGGTTCCTCGAGTTCGGCAGTCATTTTTTCCGATTCAGTGATAAAATATGGAGAAATATAACCACGGTCAAACTGCATACCTTCAACAACTTCAAGTTCGGTCTCGGTACTTTTGGCTTCTTCAACAGTTATCACGCCTTCTTTTCCGACTTTATCCATTGCTTTGGAGATTAGCTTCCCGACCTCCATATCATTATTTGCAGATATTGCTGCAATATTTGCGATTTCCTGTGAGTCGGAAACATCCTTAGTGTATTTACCCAACTCTTCAACGATAGCTTTAACAGAGATTTCAAATCCACGGCGTAAGGCTTGGGGATTTGCGCCTGCGGTAACATTCTTGAGTCCTTCCAAAAATACTGACTCAGCAAGAACGGTAGCTGTTGTGGTTCCATCACCCGCTACGTCGGAAGTCTTACTTGCTACTTCACGAACGAGCTGTGCGCCAAGATTCTCGTATGGATTTTCAAGTTCGATTTCCTTAGCAACCGTTACACCATCTTTTGTTATTAACGGTGAGCCGAATTTCCTTTCAAGGATAACATTTCGACCTTTAGGTCCTAACGTAATTTTTACAGCATCGGCAAGTTTTTTAACACCAGCTCTGATATGCTGTCTTGCTTCGATTGAATATTCAATTAATTTTGCACCCATAATTTACCTCCTGACCTATAAATCGATTATGGCTAATGCGTCGGATTCTCTCATAATGAGAAATTTTTCGTTACCAATTTCGAATTCTGTGCCTGCGTATTTGGCAAAGAGAATTCTGTCACCCTTTTTCAACTTGAGAGGGATAATTTTGCCGTCATCGGTCATTCTACCCTCACCAGCGTCGATGATTTCTCCCTGCTGTGGACGTTCTTTGGCTGTATCAGGGATAATTATCGAGCCTTTTTTCAAGTCCTCCTCGATGGGTTTAACCAAAACCCTGTCATAAAGTGGTTTCAGAGTCATATGTGTTCCTCCTTATGTTGTTATCTTTCAATCACTTAAATATATTTTATTAGCACTCTTCATAAGTGAGTGCTAATATATTTACGATTAATTTAATGTCAAGTTTTTTTTAGTAAAATAAATTTTCTTTAATTTATTTTTGTTTATTAAGTTACATTGCATAAGAAATGGTATGAAAATGAATATCGAAATTAGAGAAGCTACACAAAGTGATATTAACGCAATCGTAAATCTTTTTACTAAGGCTTCGGAATACCTGAAATCGATCGCCCCTAAAGGCTTTGGGAACGGACTTTTTCTATCTGAAAATCTTAGTGATGAAAGGAAGATGTTTTTAGAAAGCTTAGAGAAGGAAGATAATCTTCTCTTAGTTGCGGAATTCAAAAAGGAGATTGTGGGATTCGCTCTGGCATCTGTGGAAAATTATCCTGATGATATGATTACATCACCATTCGTAACGATTGTGTATATCGGTGTTAAAAGTGAGTTCAGAGGTAAAAGCATTGGTCGAAAGTTGATGGATTATATAAAAACCTGGGCGAAATCAAAAAATATTAAGACATTAGAACTACTGGTTTGGGAGGGCAATCCTGCACGTGAATTCTATCATTCCTATGGTTTCATTGAACTAGAACACAGACTGGGAATGAGAATCGATTGACTGCAAGTTCGAAACGAAATTCGTCAACAGCTAATCTCCTCCCGTGATTTTAAACTTTTCAATAGAGACATAGTTCCGAATATAATCGCTATAACTTACCATTATCGAACCGACAAAGAAAAAGCATGTAGCAATCCCTATAATGCCAAATCCAAAGCTGGCTGTTGGCAGACTATTGCACTCAGCAGAAATTTTTCTCTGCCTAAACTCCTGATTATTTTGTTTGAAGTCCATTATATCTTCTGCTTTCGAAAATATGGGAAGTTTAATTTATATAGGCGACGAAGAAAACTAAACGAGAAACTCCATATTATCTTATAGGCAATTCTACGACTACTCTGGTTCCAGAACCGATTCTACTTTGAATCCATATCCTTCCACCATGGGCTTCCACAATACGCTTGACCACGGCCATCCCTATACCTACACCGCTGCTTTTGGTGGAGAAATACGGTTGAAAAATTTTATCGATAAGCTCAGGCGGAATACCCTCACCCTGATCTGCAATAGCAAAATAAACACCAAATTCCGATTTGCCTGTTTCAGCAATTATTTTCCCACCTTCAGGTGAGGCGTCTATGGCATTTTGGAGAAGATTATGTATAACCTCGGTTAACAGCGTTCTATCTGCTCTAATAGCTGGAATGCCCGATGCAAGACTTGTTTCTATTAAAATTCCTTTGCTCCCAGGTCTAAAAATTGAAATGACATTTCCAATAAATTCATTTAGTTGAATTTTTTCGAACTTAGGTGTGGGTAAACGTGTGAAATCTAGAAAGCTTTTAAGGATAACATCGAGACGTTTTAATTCATCTGCCATGCGAGATAATCGTTTCGCATTCCGCTCATCAGCTTTTAATTCTTCCATTAAAAGTTGTAGATTCATTTGAATAGTATTTAGTGGATTTCTAATCTCATGTGCTAATGCTCTCGATAGTTGTTCAATATCTGTTGAGGACTCTGATTGTATTGGTTTGATTTCTCTCTTTCGTCGGAAGATCAACCATCCGAGCACAATTCCTAATAAGAATGTTATAAATAATTCATACATAAGATAAAAATATTCGTTTCCTGTATAATAAATTGAATATTATATATATTTACAGTAAAATTTGACAAGTGCTCAGTGATGTAAAATCAATACTACAAAAGAATTGTGAGAAAATTGACTAAACCTTATATCCGAGTTCTCGAAGGCGTTTTAATCCATCTTCGGAGATTTTGTCCATCGACCATCTGGGATTGAAAGTTAATTCAACCTTAACTTCATTTAATGATTCGAGTTCCTTAACTTTTTCCTCGATGCTTTTCATAATGACCTGATATATCGGACATCCAGGAACGGTTAATGTCATAAGTATATGAGCATTCCCATCCTCGTTTACATCTATACTGTAAATGAATCCTAAATCCCATACATTAACTGGAATCTCTGGATCGTAAACCTCTTTTAATTTCCCAATTATTTCCTCTTCAATTTTTTTTGTATCCATCATATAGCTCCTTTTTAAGAGAAGTAAATAATAAACATCACTACCAAAACCCACAAGACCATATTTATAACAAACGGTAAATCTGAAATAACCAGTCGCTCTGGAGATTCGCCTCTACCACTGACCTTAACTAAATACAGATATCGGAAAAGGCCATATATAACAAAAGGCAATGAAAATCCTAAATACGGCGTGTTGAATTTTTCTGCAGTTCCTGGATCAAAAACATATAACGAATACGATGTTAATGTTGAAGCTACTAATATAATAAGAATCTGATCGAGGAAGGACAGATTATATCGTTTTAAAACGGATCTTGAAAATTTCGAATTGTTCTTGTTAATTCTAAAAAGTTCCTGCCGACGTTTTGCGGTTACCATGAAAAGTGCAAGAAGACTCGTGCATAAAAGCAACCAATTGGAAACTACTACGTTTATAACAACTGCACCACCTGCGGCACGTAATAAAAATCCTGTAGCCACTACCATTAAATCTATAACTACTAAATGTTTAAGCCAAAATGTATAAAGCACTTGAAGAGATATATAAAATAATGCTATATATCCTAATCCGGAATCAAGATTGAATCCCCAAATTACGCCGAGTGTTGTGAAAACTGCAAATGCCAAAACTGCTAACCAAACTGGAAGTTCACCGGAAGGAAGCGGTCGGAATTTCTTTGTCGGGTGCAATCGATCCTGTTTGATGTCGACAAGATCGTTGAATATATAAGTACCGCTTGCTAATAAACAGAAAACCCAGAAAGTTTGGAAAGAGATGAGAAATTTTCCAATTTGCAGAAATTCTTGTGAAAAAATTAATCCAGCAAAAACAAAAAAGTTCTTAGTCCACTGAAGAGGTCGCATTGATTTTATGAGTGCTTTAATTAGCTTGAGCATTTTAGTGTCCTATTATATTATCGATATTTCGAATTGCACATTAAATACTGTCTTCAGGTTTTTTTGCCAAAACACCAATTGATAAGGTTGTATAACAGAATATTCTTTTTCGTCTTAATTTCTCACGTAATGTACGTCTTATTTTCCATAAAACAGGCACTTTAAAAGGATATAAAGGTAGTCTTACACTTATTTTCCACATAACCTCTCTTAAAGTTCTGTAAAACAGAGATGGATACATCCAGTCACCGTAGTATCCTATAGGTTCGAACCCAAATTTTTTAAGATATTTTTCCAACTGACCCAGAGAAAATTCGGTTTCCCAGCCGGCAAACCATTTGTTTAGGGCTATTAGAATATGCTTTATCAATGTGTAAATGTGCCATCTTTGAGGAACATCGATAATAGCAATACCTCCGGGTTTCAACACTCGGAGGTTCTCCTTCAC
>JAUXEQ010000063.1 GCA_030620455.1 bacterium
GTAACTAAAACGATTTCAGCATGTTTTTTTTTGGATATATTATGTACTTTTTTAACCTTTTCTAGATTATCAAATCTGTGATCTAAAAACCATTTATATCCTACAATATCGATGCCAGTTCCCTCGATCAATTTGTAAAATCTAATAGGATTAGCAATTCCAGCAGCTAAGAATATCTTTTTCTGATGCAGTTCGGCTATATTTATCGACTTTGAATTGCCCTTGATGCTTTTGATTTCGCCGATTTTGATGTTTCGATGGAAAACTTTACAATCGCACTCTAATTGACGTCTAGATTCAAAATTCTTGGGAACAATACATAGTGCTGGATTTTTCTGTCCCAGATAGTTAAAACGCCATAAAGTATCTCTTCGACCTCCAAATGGAAAGATAGCTGTATCAAATTCATCTCCATCGAGCATTAATATATCGAGATCATGTTTAAGTCCTAAATGCTGAAATCCATCATCTAGTATATAAATTGTAGCTTCTTCACGCAGGCTCATTCCTGCATAATATCTATTTCTGTTTACTGCAATTTTCACATCGGGTAATTTGTCAGTCAACATCGCAGGTTCGTCGCCAACTTCACGCCAATCTGACACACTGTTCTCGATAACAGTTAATTTAGAGGATTTCCGTCGATAACCTCGTGTTAATATTACTGGAGTTTCTCCCATTTCTAACAGTAGTTTTGCAAGGTATATTGTCATCGGTGTTTTGTTCGATCCGCCCATTTTAATAGAACCAACGCTTAATACAGGATGCGGTAAGGCTTTTTGTGCAATTATTTTTTTATGATATAAAAGGAATCTTAAATAAAGAGGTATCTCGATAGTTTTAAAAATGAGTTGTTTCACGATAGCTTTATTCCGCATTTGTTTACGATCTAAAGTGTCTCCAAAGTCTTTGGAATTCTTTAAGATAAGTATTTGAAAGCTCAGTGGAATTTATTATCAAAAGATTTTCGAAATTCTTATTGTTAGCCGAGGCTGTCCAATTATATGAGCCTGTAATTAATAGGTTAGAATCTATAACTGCGAATTTATGATGCATCAGTGCACCACTGAAATCTGTACGAAGTGGAATTGAGTTGTTAATCAGAAAGATTTTTTTACTATATCTGCTCTTGTTCTGTCCATCATCGAGAATAACTCGAACAGAAACACCTCTCTGTTTTGCTTCTGTTAATGCCTGAGCTATTGGTCTGCTTGTAAAGGAATACAATGCGACATCAACGGTTTTATTGGCTGAGTTAATAGCATAAACTATCGCAATTTCACATCCACCGTCAGGAGAGAAATAAACCGAAGCTTGATCTGCATTTAGGTTTACTGGAGATGCAAATTTTTTGCTGATGTATCCTGTGCTTCTCTCCATTGTTAACAGAGCGATAATAAATATTATTACAATAATAATAAAAGTGGTTGGTTTTCTTCTTTTCTTTGCCATTGTTTTTTTTCGTTATCAATTCATGTTTTAATGTTGGACTAAATATAACTTGTAAAATTAGAACAACTTAGTAATTTTATTTGCAAACTACAATTTCAAAAAGGGGTGGTAAAATGCGAAGGATAATGCTTATGCTGTTGTTGGTCTTGGTTTGTGTAGTTTCGGCAAAGGATTTCAAACCTATGCTTGGTGGTGGATTAGGTATTGAAAGCTCCGACAAGACATATTTTGTATTTAGAGGTGAGGGAATGCTTCCAGTCTATAAGGCATTTCACGCACGAGCCACTTTTTTGCATTTCAAAACAGGTGAAAATACTACACGTTTCACTCTGTGCAGTGGAATGAGTGTAGATGCAATTTACATGTTTCCTATGGATAAAATGACACCTTATGGATTGGCAAGTTTTAATTTTACTTCATCCTCTACAAAATTTGAGGGGTATTCTTCAACGTCGACTTCCACAGATTTTACTATTTTAATTGGTGCAGGTTTGAATTACCCTCTTAAGAACGCTCCTGTTATACCTTTTGGTGAGTTAGGTATAGGTATCTGGTCCAGGTCAACAGGCAATGGAACCAGTAGCAGTGATTCGGAAACTATTCTTAAACTTACCTTTGGTGTAAGAATTAATCTCGGGAAATGAATATGTCTATAAGGTCAGCATTGCAAATTCTAAATCATCTTATTGGAAGCTTATCCTTTGCACAAACACCCGATGTTGACCCACGATTTCATACATTTGACGAGGTTCTCGCAGAAATCGAGAGCCTCGTTGTTCTTTATCCTAACCTATGTTATATAGATACAATTAATACAACTGGTTTCGATTCATTGCCTGTTGTGGCTGTCAAGATTTCCACGAATGCTATTCACTGCGTTGATAAAAGTAATATTCTTGTTGTAGCAGGACAGCACTTGCAGAACTCCTTTGAGAGCTAAAATTAGATATTCTGTGCCAACAGAGTCGTTTATCGAGATATTCGACATATACGGAAAGCTTGTTTTTGGTGAGAGTATCGATAAATTAGGTTCGATTGACCTATCGAATTTTTCAAATGGAATTTACCTTGTAAGAATATATAATTCTGATAGTTCTATTGTCAAAAAAATTGCTGTTGTCAAATAATAATTTCCCTACCTTTAAGCAATCTCAGATTAAAATCGAAAAGTAAATTTTCAATGGCTAAATCGAGAAAAGCAGACAGAACCAACATTAAACATGTAATAGAATTTATTGGAGCAAAGATTCTAATCTTTCTTTTGTGGATATTTCCCTGTAGATTTTCAATTTCCTTAGGTGGTTTTTTTGGAAAGTTAGCTTGGCATATAGGCATAAGAAGAAAGGTCGCAAGACGTAACTTCTCCTTATGTTTTGGCGATAAATATACAGAAAAGGAACGCGATGCAATCCTCAAGAAATCATACGATTACTTCATCCGGACAAGCGCTGAATTCATTATATTACCGAGAATACTTAAGAAAGACTATATAGTCAATGTCAATGATTTTGAATATTTAGAAAACTTTGCACGTGAGAGAAAAGGAGTTGTTCTTTTTACAGGTCATCTGGGGAATTGGGAATTTTTAGGCAGTTATCTTGTTAAAAGGGGCATTCCGTTAGATGTAATTGTCGCTCGCCAAAGAAATAAATTTATTAACTCAATTATTGAAAAAATGCGAAACGATGTCGGGATGGGTTTGATTTATTTCCGAAGTGCTGTTAAGCAAATTACTAAATCCCTTCTCAACGGACGAATGGTGGCTTTTTTAGCCGATCAGGATGCAGGAGAACATGGTGAAATTGTTAACTTTTTAGGTAATCCAGCATCTACTCACAAGGGTCCAGCGGTATTTGCTTTAAAAACGAGACTGCCCATAATTATTGGGTTTATGATTCGTCAGGAGGATGGCTATCATCAAGATATATATATTTTGCCGCCTATCTACATAAATCAAACTGGAGATTTCGATGCCGATGTCCATGAAATAACACAGCAATTAGTGAAAGTGCTTGAAGAAGCAGTAGAAAAACACCCAGAGCAATATTTCTGGGCACACAGAAGATTCAAGAGTACATTGGATTGTTATTAACACAAAAAAATAGCGAATTATTATTTATCTCATAAAGGGCTATGTATAATGGATAATAGCTCTACTAACTAATAAGCTCATTAAAAACAATCTTACCCTTAACAATAGTCATAACTACTTTGCAATTGAGTTCCCAGCCTTCAAACGGTGTATTCCTCGATTTCGAGAAGAATTTTGAAGGATCTACTGTCCACAAATGGTTTGGATCAATAACAGTTACGTCTGCAATTGAACCTGAACCCAGAGAACCAGCGGGAAGGTCAAGTATCTTTGCAGGAGCAGTTGACATAAGCTCGATTGCCCGAAGAGGTGTTAGAATTTCTTCTCTAACAAATTTTGTCCAAATAAGTGCGAAAGCTGTCTCGAGACCTATAACACCAGGAAGTGAAATATCGAATGGATTATCCTTTTCGAAGACTGCATGAGGAGCGTGATCGGTGGCAATAGCGTCCACAGCACCGTCGATAAGGCCTTCAACTAATGCTTCTCTGTCTTCCTCTCCACGAAGTGGTGGCAACATTTTGTACTTTGAATGGAAGTTGGATTTCAAAATTATCATTTCATTTAGCAAAAGATGGTGTGGCGTAACTTCGCATGTAACAGGTAAACCATTTGTCTTTGCATCTCGAATTAAATCGATGGATTCAGCTGCAGAGACATGTTGAATATGAAGTTTTCCACCGGAAATTTTTAGAAGTCCCAGGTCTCGCGCAATCATTGAAGTTTCCGCTTGTGTCGGGATACCTTTCATTCCCGAAATCGATGAGACTTCACCTTCATGTATCTGTCCCTGTTCTGAAAGTAATGTATCCTCTTCATGAACGAGAATAGGTATCTCTAACTGGGATGAATATGCTAATGCATTTCGCATTAGCTCGGAGTTTTCAATCGGTCTGCCATCGTCGGAAAATGCCACTGCACCAGCTTCAACCATGTCTGCAAACTCGGCGAGTTCTCTGCCTGCAAGGCCTTTTGTTACAGCGCCAACCGGATAGACATTAGATAAAGCTTCGGAACCAAGCTTATAAATAAAAGTTATTCTGTCCGCAGTATCTATAGGCGGCTTTGTATTTGCCATAGTAACGATTGTGGTAAAACCTCCAGCGACTGCAGCTTTTGAGGCTGTTTCAATAGTCTCTTTATATTCCTCTCCCGGCTCACGACTGTGAACATGCATATCGACTAATCCCGGTATGACAATCTTCTCAGAGACATCGATAATTTCAGCATCCTTTGGGATACTCTTCGGTTCCATAGAATCAATAAGTTCATCTATAATCAGTAGATCAGCGATTCTGTCAATGCCTTGAGAAGGATCGATAATACGCCCACCTTTTAGTAGATAGGTCATAACTCCTCCGTTAAATTTATTTCCAATAGATTCACTATTTCAAAAGTTTCCTATGAAGACATAATTGTTGTTTAATTATTTATTATAAAAGCAATCGAAAATTTATAAATTAAAGTTCCTTAGCTTTTTTTACTTTCCCTTTGCAAAATTTTCATATAATAAGGGAAATCGGAAATAATTTTTCCGGTTCCACGCACAACACAGGTAAGCGGATCATCGATCACAAATGTAGCTAATCCAGTTTCTGACTTTACACGTTTATCAAAATTTCTCAAAAGCGATCCACCACCGGTCATAACAATGCCTCTATCCACAATATCCGCTGCCAGTTCTGGTGGTGTCATTTCTAATCCTGCTCGAATTGCCTGCAGAATAGCCGAAATTGGTTCTTCCATAGCTTCTCGAACTTCCGAGGAAGTTGCTCTAATAGTCTTCGGCAATCCGTCAACCAAATCACGACCTTTAACATCCATACTAAGTTCTTTGTCGAGTGGGAAAGCACTTCCTATTTCAATCTTAATCTTTTCAGCGGTTTGTTCACCAATAAGCAAATTGTATTTCCGTTTGAAATAAGCGACTATAGCCTCGTTCATCTCATCCCCTGCAATCCTTATAGATGTGTTATTCACAATTCCAGATAACGATATAACCGCAATCTCGGATGTTCCACCACCTATATCGATAATCATATTACCCCTGGGTTCTTGGATAGGGATTCCAATTCCAATAGAGGCAGCCATTGGTTCATTAATAATAAAAACTTCTCTTGCCCCGGCATTCTCAGCAGAATCGGAGACAGCTCTTCGCTCTACCTCGGTTATTCCTGATGGAACTGAAATAACAACTCGTGGTTTTACAAGGAATCGAGCTTTAATGACTTTCTTGATAAATTCTCTGAGCATTTGTTCGGTAACGTCAAAATCGGCAATGACGCCGTCTTTAAGTGGTTTGACGGTACGAATATAATCGGGTGTTCGACCGATCATTTCTTTAGCCTCACGACCAATGGCAATTATTTTGTCTGTTTCGTTTTCCAGTGCTACAATACTTGGCTCAGCCAAGACAATACCTTCACCCTTGAGCCAGATCAAAGTATTAACAGTTCCCAGATCGATACCTATATCGTTGGTTAGAATACTGAACATTTTTAAGACTCGACCTAATGGCATATCAAGCTCCCTTCAAGTCGCTTGTTTTAATCAAAAGATATACACAGGATCGCCAATTTGCAACAAATGCCATATAGCCTTGGCATCTTCATTAGAAATTCGAATACATCCATGGCTAATCTGACCAGTAGTGTGCTTGCTGTAATGAATATATATTCCTTCAGTAATTTTAATAACATATTTTCCAAGATATCCGGGAATCGCCCTAACTTTAAGCTTATCTTTTTTTGAAAGCGAGTTGTAGTATGCTACAGCTTTATCAAAGGAAATTCCTTTTGGATATCGGATGAAATTTCTTGGTACATGCATTCCCTTTTCGTACCAAAACCAATTAGGTCTATACCACCATGGGTCTTCAAGTTTGTCTTCAATAGAAAACCATCCAGGGGGTGTTTCAAAGTTATAATCGGCACCTCTAATCTGCCTTTGTCCCATTCCTACACCACAATCGCCTTCATATAATATTTTATCGTTTTCTCTAACCCAGAACTTTGAATTGTGTCGATCTATAACCATATATCTGCCGGTTTGCTTCTTCATCATTGTTCTAAGTTCGAGCTTCTTATTCCGGTTTCGCATACCAGCCGTTATTAAGTCACGACAGCTAACCTCAAATCTGAGAGATTGAATATCTTCATTCAATCTATTATATTCGTCCTTGTGTATTAAAGTATAATCGCCGAAAATTGCTGCAATGACAATAACGCCAATAAAAATCAACACTGAAGAATATGCCAAGTAATTCGAAATCTTTTTGAGCATATTATGCTCTACTTATGTATTCAAGGTTTCTTGTATCCACTTTAAGGTTGTCGTCTATTTTAATAAAGAGCGGAACTTTGATTACGAGTCCAGATTCTAAAACAGCTTTTTTTGTGACATTTGAAACTGTGTCGCCTTTGATACCTGGTTCAGTTTCAACGACTTTCAAAATAAAGGATGCAGGTAACTCTATTGTAAGTGGTGAACCTTCAAATAGTTGTACACTATATATTTCACCTTCTTTTAGGAACCACTTAGACTCACCGATTGTCGACTTCGGATAGAAGTATTGTTCGAATGTTTCAGAATCCATAAAGGCGTAATTATCTTCGTTGTCGTATAAATATTGCATATCTCTTGTTTCCAAATCTGGTTCTTTGAAAGTTTCATCCGAACCGAATGTTTCTTCTAGGACATTACCTGTTTTAAGGTTTTTCATTTTAGTCCAAATTTTTCCTCTACCTCGAGCACGGAGCGAATGTTGGAAATCTATAATGTCATAAGGATCACCTTTATATAATATTTTCGAACCTTTCCTAAAACTGCCTGCATTAATCAAAATAACCTCCCTTAGAGATTTATAATCTCAATACAATAATAGGATAGTACTTAACTGTCAAGAAGAAGAGAAATTATGATGGTTTGTTTGCTAAATTTACTTTCTATTTATTGGAATTTGATTAAAGGTTAAGACAAAATTGTTGTATATGAATTCGAATACAGTATATATTTGTGGATGATTTAATCACAAAGAAATGTTACAAAATAAATGGAGGTGTAAATGAAGAAGCTTGCATTTGCAGTAGACAACGATGCAGGGCTTAATTCATCAATTTCACAGCACTTTGGTAGAGCGCCTTGTTTTGTGGTCGTAGAATTAAACGATAAAAATGAATCTATCGATGTTGTGGTGCATCAAAATCCTTTTGCTGGTGCACGTAAGCCGGGTGGTGTTCCAAACTTTGTCAAAACGCTTAATGCTGACACATTAGTCATAGGTGGAATTGGA
>JAUXEQ010000225.1 GCA_030620455.1 bacterium
AAAATAGAGTTTTTAGGACTCTTTTCAACTTTAATATCTGTAATTTTTCCATCTTTTTGGATTTTAAAGTATATTATTGTTGACAGTTTCCTTGAACTTCTAATAGGATTGAGCCAGTTATTGGCAATCTTATTTATAATTCGATTAAGGTAGAAATCGTCGGTGAAGTTCTCTCCATCCAACCGAACAGTTGCGCTTCCTTGCGACAACGTTTTCTTCGAAGGCTTCCTCTTCGGTTTAGGCTTTTTTACTTTTTGTTTTTCTATCGGTTTCGGTTTAACCTTTGGTTTTGGTTTGAGTTTCGGTTTCGGTTTTTCATCGATGATTTTGGTTTTGGGTTGTTCTTGCACGGGAGAGGCTGCGGCTAAAATCTTTACCGTATAAACTTTTTCAGGTGGTTTCATTGGTGTTGAGATTAGTGAACTGGCATAAATTAGAATGAGCAGAAAAACATGAATTCCGAGCGAATACGTAAAACTTCGTTTCATAAATCCATTGTGTCTTGTCGAGGGTGGTAAAGTATATCTAAATGTCTTGTTATCGATGTTGTAATTCATTTTAAAATTATGTTTTATTTATTATTAATGTGAACATCCATTTGCGGGAAAGGTATTTCTATATCATTCTCTTTGAAAGCTTCATAAATCTGCTCGATAAGCTCTTTCTCTGTTCCCCAAGCCTTAGTATAATCTCCAACTCTTACAAATAACCCAAGAGTTATTGCACTATCGTCGAGACTATCAACGAATGTATATGGTGCAGGATCCTTCATGATATTAGGATGTTTAGTTGCCACTTGTTCCATAACGCTTCGAGCGTGCCGAGTGTTTGTACCGTATGCTACACCAACCATAATTCTAACTCTAAGAATATTGTTTGGGTAAGAGAGATTGATCAGTCGCTGCTGCAATAGCATGTTATTTGGCAATATAATAAGAGTATTATCGAATGTAAGTATTTTGCAGCTTCTAAGCCCTATTTCCATAATATCACCCACCTCACCAGTGGACAATTTAATTCTATCTCCAATCCTGAACGGTTTATCAAACATTATTATTATACCAGATATAGCATTTTCAATCGTATCTTTCACAGCAAGAGCTAATGCAGCGCCAGCCACACCGAGAGAAACAATTAACGCGCTGATATTAATTCCCAAATACGACAGAATCGTTATCCCAGCAATAATATAGACAACCGTTTTTGCTATATTTCTAAATAATGGGTAAAAAGCCTCAAAAGTTGTCACCTCATCGTCTTGGCTCAATTTGTCAAATGTGATTTTAAAAAAACCGAGAATTACACCCGCTGAAAACTTTGCAATAATAATTATGGCATAGATAACTAATATTTTTTTAAGTATGATGATCGTGTTTTGGTGAATGTTTGGGAAAACGAAAACCACATCGCTCAAAATCCAGAAGAGTGCGAGAATTATCAAAATAGTGTTAATTGAATTCTTTTTCGATTCCTCTAATAAAAGGGTGGGTCCCTGAGGTAGCTTCTTGAATTTTCTTTTTCGGGTAATTAAGCCTAAAATTAAAGAAAGTAAAAAAGAAACTAAAACCGATCCACTGAGAACAACAACCCAGATAATTAATTTGTGATATTGCTCGATCACATCGATTCTCCTTTGCTAAATATAAACTTAGAAAAAATAATTTAAAATATATATAAATCCACAGATTTTTATTGCAGGATGGTGATAAACTAATAAATTTTGAATTAAGGGGAGGAAAAGATCCTTGTCAAGTGATCCAATGAAGGTTGTCCTCTAAGGTTGAGCATACGCGAAGACCCCTTGTTGCAGGAATAAATCCTGTACTGGACGAGCGAAAGTAAAATACCAAAGGCGACTATAAAACCTTTATCGTGCTTTTCGGCACAGGGTCCATTTTCCTCCCCATATTTTTCTTCCTTAGAATTCCAATCTATAATTAAGAGTTAATATTGGGATTAGTGTTTAGGTCTTATTAAAATTGTATATTATAAAAAATAGATCAAACTGAGTTTAATATTCGGATGTTATAAATCCTTAAAATTTGGATTCTCAATCCATTTCAGGGGGTAGTTCGCTTTCTTGAATAGGTTTATCAGGACTTTCTAATCCCATGTTTTGTCTGAGCTCGAATTCAAGCTCTGAGAAAACCTCCGGGTGTTCCTCGATAAATTCCTTGGCTTTTTCTCTGCCTTGCCCAAGTCTGTCGCTTTTGTATGTGTACCAAACACCACTTTTATCTATAATTCCTGCGTGGACACCTAAGTCGATTAACTCCCCGGACTTAGAAATCCCCTTTCCGTAAATTATATCGAACTCTGCAGATTTGAATGGTGGTGCGAGTTTATTTTTTACTACTTTGGCAATAGTTTTTGCACCGATCGATTCTGTGCCGATTTTGATTGCACTTCCTCGTCGAACTTCAATTCTTATCGTGGCATAAAACTTTAATGCAACACCACCTGTTGTGGTCTGGGGGTTACCATATAGAATACCAATCCTCATGCGTGTTTGATTTATGAATACCAATGCTGTTTTGGACCTACCTACTACGGCTGTGAGTTTTCTCAAAGCCTGAGACATAAGTCTCGCTTGCATTCCGATCTTTTGATCTCCCATTTCGCCTTCTATTTCGGCTTTGGGAACGAGAGCTGCAACCGAGTCGATAACAATAATACTCATTGCACCGCTTCGAACGAGAGTTTCCCCAATTTCTAAGGCTTGCTCACCATAATCGGGCTGGGAAACCCACAGATTTTCAATATCGACGCCAAGTTTTCGTGCATAAATTGGGTCGAGAGCATGTTCTGCATCGATGAAAGCAGCAATTCCACCTTTCTTTTGTTCCTCTGCTATAAGATGAAGTCCCAAGGTTGTTTTCCCTGATGCCTCCGGTCCATATATCTCCGATATCCGACCTTTAGGTACTCCACCGATACCCAAAGCAAAATCGAGTGTCAGACTGCCAGTTGGTATCACTGGTACCCGTTCAATAGCTTTATCGCCAAGACGAATAAGATATCCTTTGCCAAACGTTTTTTCTATCTGTTCCGCAGCAAATTCAACCTTATTTTTGGGAGTTAGTTCTTCATTTTTGTTTTTTTTAGCCATTATTCCTCCGTTTTATTTCATAATTAAAGGGAAAACTTTTCCAATACTTCATAAATAGGTCCCTGTGGTGTCAATGTGCTTCTAAACAGAGTAATCTTTTCTGCATAAAATCTCAAGGGATTTACAACAATTTTCTTTATCTCAGAAATTAGTTTTCCAGTATTTACCGGTGATTTTATTCTACCGATTGTTATGTGTGGTGAGTATTTGTGATTGTCCGACTCTAATCCTATAGACATGCATATATCTTCAATTCTCTTATATATTACGGACAGTTTATCTATTTCTCCATCGACACTGATCCAAACAACTCTCGGTGATCGACCACCGAATGTTCCAATTTTAGATAGTTTAAGCTCAATAATTCCTATA
>JAUXEQ010000037.1 GCA_030620455.1 bacterium
CTTGCCTTAAAATTACTTAGCGTGGGTGCGCAGGATTTTCTCTATCTCGATGCAATAAAAAGTGAAATTCTGTCGCGTTCAGTTCAATTTGCCGTAAATCGTAAATTTGCAGAACAGAAAATATGGATGGACTCCGAAAAATTCCGAAAAATCACCTCTTCTGCGCAGGATGCCATTATTACAACCGATAACAAAGACCGAATTACATATTGGAACCTCAGCGCTGAAAAGATATTCGGATACAATAAAGATGAAGTAATGAATAAAGAATTTCATCATTTACTGGTGTCACCTGAATCGTTGCCAGATTTTATCAAAGGATATAAGAACTTCGTCTCCACAAACAAAGGGAACAAAATCGGTAGAACATTTAAACTGAAAAGCATTACCAAAACCGGCAAAATCATCCCAGTTGAAATCTCTCTGTCATCTATGAAAATCAGGGGGCAGTGGAACACCATATGCATTTTGAGAGATATAAGCGATAGAAAAAAAATCGAGAAACACGTAGAGTTAAAATCGAAATTCGATAGATTAATTACTTCGCTGTCGACAGAATTTATACATCTTCCAAGCGATCAAGTAGACAAAGGAATAAACGAAGCACTGAGAGATATAGGCAAATTCGCACAAGCTGATCGTAGCTACACCTTTTTTTACTCACATGATATGAAAACTATCAGCAATTCCCATGAGTGGTGCAGAGAAGGTATCGAACAGAAAATAGACAAACTACAAGATATACCAGTCGACATAATACCTTGGTGGAACGAAAGGATTATCGATCATCGAATCATCTGTATTCCTGATGTGCACAAGCTTCCCCCAGAAGCCAATTCAGAAAAGGAAATACTAAAAGCTCAGGACATAAAGTCACTGATTGTTATTCCAATGTTTGCTGGAAATCGACCAGTGGGTTTTTTAGGATTCGATTCGGTGAAAGAATATAGGATATGGGGTGAAAATGAAATTTCTTTGCTCAAAATTGTGGGTGATATTTTCATCAACGCCTTAGAAAGAAAACGTGAAAAACTCGACCTTCGAAAAAACGAGGAATATTTTCGTGCATTACTCGAAAACTCCTCAGACCTTCTTACAGTTTTAGAACAGGACGGTTCTTTCCGGAATCAAAGCCCTTCGGTAGAAAGAATTCTCGGTTACAAACCGGAAGAGTTAATTGGCAAATATATTCTCGGATTCTTTCATCCTGACGACAGGAAAAGGCATATGAGAGTTTTTAGCGAATTGACCAAAAAAACGGGCATGATCCGAACGATTACAGTTCGTTTCCAACATAAGAATGGCTCGTGGAGATACCTTGAAGGCATAGCCAAAAACCTTATTAACGATGAAGTTGTCTCTGGTATTATTATTAATGCGAGAGATGTTACAAAAAGAATTGAAGCAGAACAATCGCTTAGGGAAAGCGAGATTAAGCACAAATACCTTCTCGATAGTATTAAAACCCCTATACTAGCCTTAAATGAAGACATGACAATTCTATACTGCAGCAAAACTTTTCTTGATTTCTCTAATCAAATGAATGAACATATCGAGGGTATGAATCTTTTGGAAGTGTTTCCATCATTCGAAAATAATTCCAACTATAAAGCCTTTCTCAAAGTTCTGGAAACAGGGAGTTCTATGGAAGTAGAATGGGAATTTGAGGATAGATGTTATAATTCACAAGTTTTTCGAACACCACAAGGAATACTTTCACTATCAGAGGATATAACAGAGAGAAAGCTTGCGGTAGAAGAGGTTAGAAGCAGCAGAGCAAGATTTCGAGCTATTTTAGACAATTCCGAAGCTGGGATCGTTATCCTAACACCAGACAGAAAAGTATCGTATATGAATCCTTCCGCGGAAAAAATGCTTAGATTAGACTTGGAAAACATAGAGAGCATGAGCGAATTCCCACCGTTTTTAGTGGAATTTAGCGAGAAGATCAACGAAAAATTAATTAAACCCTCACAGCAGAAAATAGAAACCGTTTCCACTAAAATTGTAATAAACATTTTAGGAAATATCCTCGTTCTTAATGCATTAATTGCACCCATTTTGGACAAAGACCAATTGAAAGAATGGTTATTAATATTTGCCGATGATACCGAAAGATGGAAATTATATACAAATGTGATAAACCTTCAAAATCGGTTGGCAGCTATTTTAGATAACATAACCGTTGGTGTAATAATTACTGATAGCAATCTGAATGTTAAGTTTTTGAATGCTTCAGGTGCAAAAATATTAGAAATTAAAAATGATCGAGATTATTCAAACAAGAAACCGAGCGACCTTTTTAGAACCACAGAATACGATAAGCTTATTCAAATCAAAGCCCAAGAAAATTTGACGACGGTCTCAGAAATGCTTTTTACAAATATAAACGAAAAACAGAAAGCACTGAGTATAATAACTGTGCCTATATTTGGCAAAAACGAGTCGACACTTCATGGCTGGGTTATAACATTCACTGCTAAAACAGAGGAATGAAAATCAATTAATTGCAGAAAAAATTATAAGGGAACCTCTGTGCTTTTACGTAACAGCATCCTATGTGTTTGTGAAAAATTTAAAAAAATTGCAGCCAAAACGTTCCATTTTTTTATATCTTCAACTGATTTATAAGGAAGTAAAATCCAATTGAATCTTTTTCTCTAAGAAATGCCATAAGTAAGAAACTACAATAAGTTGTGTAATAAAAAATTTTCAACCCCAACATATTGTGTTATTTTGTCCTTGACAACTTCTAACTGAGCCATAAAATATTATACTGGAGGGGGAAAATATGCTTGAGAATAATACACGATTTTCTAAAAAATTCTTTTTGACTTCTTCAGCTAAAACAGTTTTAGAGAAGCGATATTTAATTCGGGATTCAAACGGTGTTATAATAGAAACACCAGAGGATATGCTAAAGCGTGTGGCATACGCAATAGCTAGCCCAGAGACCAACTATGATCTCAATGCAGATATTGATAGCATAGCTGCTACATTCTATGATATGATGGTCGAAAGAGATTTTATACCCAATTCACCAACTTTGATGAATGCTGGACGCAAGCTGGGACAGCTTTCGGCTTGTTTCGTTCTTCCTGTTGAGGATTCCATCGAGTCGATCTTTGAAACAATAAAACAAACTGCATTAATTCATAAATCTGGTGGTGGAACAGGTTTCTCATTCTCAAAGCTTCGTCCTAAAAACGATGTAGTTAAAACCACTGCTGGAATATCCTCCGGTCCAGTGTCCTTTATGGGAGTTTTCGATGCTGCTACTGAAGCTATCAAACAGGGAGGAACTCGTCGCGGTGCCAATATGGGTATCCTTCGAGTTGATCATCCAGACATTCTTGAATTTATAAAATGCAAGAACAACACAGGAAAACTCACGAATTTCAACATATCTGTGGCTCTAACTGAGGATTTCATGAAAGCAGTAGAAGAAAATAACGAATACGATCTCATAAATCCTCGAACCGGAAATAAAGTGAATAGCCTTAACGCTCGTGATGTTTTCAATCTTATTGTTGAAAATGCATGGGCTTCCGCAGAACCAGGCATTGTCTTTCTTGATAGAATTAATCGCGATAATCCCACACCAGAATTAGGTGAGATAGAAAGCACAAATCCATGTGGTGAGCAACCGTTGTTACCGTATGAATCCTGCAATCTTGGCTCGATTAACCTTTCCAATTTCCTTGAAGGTGGAAAAGTTCAATGGGAAAGGCTGGCTAATGTAGTCTACAATTCCGTACATTTCCTTGACAATGTTATCGATGTTAATAAATATCCTCTCCCTCAGATAGAAGAAATGACCCAAGCAAATCGAAAGATTGGGCTGGGAATAATGGGTTTCGCGGAGATGTTAATAAAGCTTCGAATACCGTATAATTCACAACAAGCAGTAGATATTGCCGAAAAAGTCCATGCGTTTATACAGCAAAAAGGTTGGATAAAATCCTCTGAACTCGCAGAAAGTCGTGGTGTATTTCCCAACTGGAAAAAATCGATCTATAAAGACCGAAATTTTAAACTCCGAAACGCAACTGTAATAACCATAGCACCTACTGGCACAATATCCATAATTGCTGGAACCTCCTCAGGAATCGAGCCTATTTTCGCATTGGCTTTCGTTCGCAATGTTATGGATGGGCAAAAATTAGTTGAAATTAACCAATTATTTCTGACTGAACTTAGGGATCGTGGACTATATTCTGCAGAACTAGTCGATGAAATCCTTGGAAATGGTTCCTTGAAAAACATAGACAGAATCCCAAAGGATATGAAGGAAGTCTATGCGGTCTCACATGACATAAGTCCAGAATGGCACATAAAACTTCAGGTCGCTTTCCAGAAATACACAGAAAACGCAGTGAGTAAAACAATAAACTTTCCGCACGATGCTTCTATCGACGATATAAGAAAGGGTTTCTTTCTGGCTTATGAACTCGACTTAAAAGGCGTTACTGTATATAGAGATGGTTCTATTATGGAGCAAGTTCTCACAGTGGGAACCAAAAAGAAAAAAGGTGAAAAAGAAGAACTAAAAGATGTCTCGCGTAAACCACGAGAAGTCCGAAGAAGACCAGTAGAAATCCAAGGTACGACATTGAAGGTTCCCACAGGTTGCGGGAATCTTTACGTAACAATCAACGAGGACAAGCTCGGACCCTTTGAGGTTTTCGCACATTTAGGTAAAACCGGTGGTTGTGCATCGAGTCAATCTGAGGCAGTTTCCAGGTTAATTTCATTGGCTTTACGCTCAGGGGTGCCTGTTGAAAAAATTATTAAGCAGATAGAAAGCATTCGCTGCCCCAAACCGTCATGGAACCACGGGCAGAAAATATTGTCTTGCCCTGACGGTCTGGCTCATGCTTTGAAATGGTATATGAAACGTAAGATTGCTAATCAGGAATCTTTATTTTCTGAAGGAGAACTCGATACTGAACCTAAGCAACTGGATGATTTCGCCGAGAAGGCTGAAAATGATATAGATTATGAGGAAACAGAGAGTAAGGTTCATTCGTCGATTATGTGTCCCGAATGTGGCAGCGAAATGATGCAAATAGAGGGATGTGCGACATGTCCCTCATGTGGTTTTTCTGATTGCAGTTAGTTTTATTTGATAAACTTTTGATATTTGAAATCTATTACAACAATTAAACGTCAAGTTGCAGTTGAGGAAAGAATCTGAGTGAGCTCTCACCTTGCGGAATCCCTCCCTCTCCGTGCGGTTGATGTGCGACAGGCCGGGTTAATAGCCCGGCCATTTATTTTTCACACGACTTTATCTCGATGAAAGAAGGAAATACCTGTTATAGAATAGCTTTAAAACTTCGGTAAGAACGGAAAACCCAGAAAATCTTTTTCAAAGGAATAAAGTTATCAATTTTATCTATAATTATAGATTACAAACAACCATTATTCCAAAGACAGTGCCTATCTGATATTTTTATACTTAATTATACTATGACGGAAACAGAATAATTAAATGCTATAAATTCATCTTTTTAATGATATCTTCGAGTGTGGGATGCCCTATCTCCTGAAGATCATAGCGAATTCGAACTGTCGGTTTTTCTATTTTCATAATTCTCCGAAGGTCTATTGGAGTACCAATTATAACAACTTCTGCATTAGATGTGTTAATTGTATTTTCCAATTCATGTATTTGCTCCGAAGAATAACCCATCGCAGGCAGAACGTTACCAGTTGTGGGATATTTCTCATACGTATCAAGAATAGTTCCAACAGCAAAAGGTCTTGGATCGATTATCTCCACAGCTCCAGCAAATTCGGCAGCGATGAAGCCAGCACCGTAACTCATTTCACCGTGAGTTAGAGTTGGACCATCCTCGACTACGAGAACTTTTTTATCTCTAATAGCATCAGGATTGTCTATTGAAATCGGGCTTGCAGCCATGATAACTGTCGCTTTGGGATTCCACATTCGAATATTTTCTAACACAATCTGCACCTCATCGTAATCTGCTGTGTCGATTTTGTTCACAACTGCAACATCCGTCAGACGAAGATTAACAATACCCGGATAGTATGTCATCTCGTCCCCTGCTCTGTGAGGGTCTACGACTGTAATAAGTAAATCCGGCTTATAGAAAGGCAAGTCGTTATTACCGCCGTCCCAAAGAATAACATCCGCTTCCTGTTCCGCTCTTCGAAGAATTTCGGCATAATCCACGCCTGCCCAGACAATATTTCCACTATCTATATGCGGTTCATACTCTTCGCGCTCCTCGATCGTGCATTCATATCTATCGAGGTCCTCATACGATGCAAACCTCTGCCATGTCTGCTTAACAAGATCGCCGTAAGGCATAGGATGGCGTATTACTGCAATACTTTTGCCCATTTTCTTCAGGATTTCTGCAACTTTTCGCGTAGTCTGAGATTTACCGCTACCAGTTCGAACTGCGCAAACTGCAATAACCGGTTTAATGGATTTGATGAAAGTTTTCTTTGGTCCAAGCAATACGAAATTTGGACCCTCACCCATAGCTACAGCTCCAATTTCCATTACATATTGATTGCTCACATCACTGTATGAGAAATAAACTTCATCCACATCATATTTATGAATAATATTTATTAAGTCTTCCTCAGGAAAAATAGGAATACCATCAGGATAAAGTTTTCCAGCAAGTTCCGCTGGATATTTCCTACCTTCGATGTTAGGTATTTGAGTTGCGGTGAATGCAACAACCATGAACTCCTCGTTATCGCGGAAATAGGTGTTGAAATTGTGAAAATCTCTTCCCGCAGCGCCCATTATTATAACTCTTCGCTTTTTCATTATCCCTCCTATATCGAGAAAGCTTAATCGTTGGTTTTATAATACTTATTATATAATTTTCGGCAAATTTATTTCCAGCTTAACAAGTCACGCAAGATAGAATAGCTATTATTCCAGTCAAGCAAATCTTTTTCATTGTATACTACACAAAGTTTCAACTTGACACTGAATACAGTCTAAATAGATTTGTAAATGTGTTAATGGTGGGTATAGCTCAGGTGGAAGAGCATCGGATTGTGGTTCCGAATGTCGAGGGTTCAAGTCCCTTTACCCACCCTTAATTTCAATTTCCATTTTTGCTTTCCAATTTTTGTACTGTCAAATGTATATAGTTATATTAAATGTAAGAATCGCTTTATCGGAATCGAAGGCGTATTGAAAATATTATTTTCTCTAAGTTAAATTTGAAATAAGATAACTAACATTTGTGAATAACATCTACTTCATTATCTATGAGTTAGAATCGACACTATAAATTCCACAACCAGAATCGATATTAATTCACACAATATTTTGTTAATGAGTGGGATTGTTTCTTCATCGATTAGGAATAATCTATGAACTGGGTTGACAATAAAAGATTTTGGCATGATATTGATAAAAAAATATGAATAAGACATACATTTCATATAAATCTGCAATAATAAGAAAAGGCAACTGGAGGTAATCGATGCAATCTGTAATAATGGCTGGCGGTTTCGGCACAAGACTCCAACCACTCACCTACCAAAGACCTAAACCTATGGTTCCAGTTGCGGGTGTTCCAATGATGGAGCACATTGTTCGATTATTGGTTAAATACGGCTTCGACGACGCGATATCTCTTCTCTACTATCACGGGAATTTGATTAACGATTATTTCGGTGACGGCACACCTTGGAACATTCGAATGAATTACAAATCCGCTCAAAGCGACCTTGGCACCGCAGGTAGCGTTCGCAATGCATCGGATTTGATTAATTCCTCTTTCATAGTTATTTCTGCAGATGTTCTCACCGACTTCGACCTCAAAAAGGCAATAGAATTCCACAAAGATCGTGAAGCTTTAGCTACTATAGTGCTAACAAGGCATCCCACACCTTTGCAATTCGGGATAGTCATACTCGATGAGGACAGACGAATTACACGATTTCTCGAAAAACCGGCGTGGGGACAAGTGTTCTCCGATACAATAAATACGGGAATATACATACTCGAACCGGAAGTATTGGAAATGATTCCCAAGGGTGAGTTATTCGATTTTTCTATGAATCTTTTTCCAAAAATCCTGAGTTCTGGTAAGGGATTATACGGCTATATCGCAGACGGTTATTGGCGCGATGTAGGCAATTTACGCGAATATCGTCGAGCAAACGAGGACGCACTTTGGGAACGTGTTAAGCTTCATTTTTCAGGGAAATCGGTCATAGCAGGTGATGCTGAAGTCTGGATCGATGAAGGAGTGGAATATGAAGATAGCGTTAAATTCGAAGGCAGAGTGCTTCTTGGAAAAGGAGTAAAAATCTATTCGAATGCTTATATATCCAATTCTGTTTTGGGTGAAAACACCGTAGTGTATCCCTCTGCAAATATCGAAAAGTCCGTAATATGGGAGAATGTAGAAATAGGTTCTGGAGCTTATATTTCCGATTCGACAATTGCCTCGCAAGTCAAGATCGACAGAGATGTAACTATTCAAGAGCATTCAGTTATTGCCGATGGTTGTTCTATAGGCAAAAGTGCAATAATTTCCGCTGGAGTTAAACTTTGGCCAGGGAAAACCGTAGAGGATAAAGCTGTTGTGACCGAATCGCTAATTTTTACAGATAGAGTGGGTGGAGAACTTTTTGCGGATTCACGGATCAGTGGAGTAATCAACTGGGAAATATCACCAGAATTTACAAGCAGAGTTGGCGCTGCATTAGGCGCATCGATAAGTAAAAGCGCTAATATTATTGTCGTTTCCCGTGACGCTGATCGAGCAAGCCAGATCACCGCAAGATCGCTTTCATGTGGCGTGATGTCCGCTGGGAGCGATGTCGAGGACTTAGGTCTTGTCCCCATACCACTTGTTCGTCAACAACTCATGCGAAATCCCAGGAATGCAGGTGTTCATATTAGAAAATCACCTCACGATAATAAAATGCAGGATATGATATTTCTTTCCGGCAATGGCACAGTCCTTCCAACGAAAACTTGCAGAAAAATCGAGCAATTGCTTATGCGTGAGAATATCCCACGAGCCGAATATGCCGATCTCGGACGGCTTTCGAGACCACAAGGATTAAGGGAATGGTATCGACAGAAAGTATTCGAGCACGTGGATAAGTCAAGTATAAGCGAAAGAAAGTTTAAGATCGTAATAGACTACGAGTTCGGTGCAGCCGCTCAGGTTTTGCCGCCTATTATCGAGAGATTCGACGCCGAGGTTGTCGAGCTTAATGCATATGTTAATCCTAACCATTTAACGAAAACTCGTGATGAGCGTGAAGCGGCTTTTAAACAGCTTTCAAAGATAGTTCGGACACTTGGCGCAACAATGGGCTTCGCAATCGACCCCACTGCGGAGAGAATAACGCTTATCGATGAATTAGGCAATATTTACAGAGATGACCAACTATTATACATAATATGCAAGCTATATCTTTCGCAGAATATGCCGAAATCCATTGCAGTTCCTATTTCAGCCACAATGGGTGTAAATGTCATTACCAGAGAACACGGTGTAAATGTCATAAGAACCCGCAACGATCACCTTTCAATGATGGAGGCTGCGCATACTGGGATCGAGTTCGTTGGCGGCACAAGAGGAGGTTTTATATTCCAGGAATTTGGTTTTGCTTGCGATGGAATGTTTGCTGTTATGAAAACTTTAGAGCTTTTGGCAAACGATGGTCGACTGTTATCTGAGATCGCGGGATCGATGCCAAATTTTGTTAGGCTCGAGAGTGAGGTTCACTGCCCATGGCACGCTAAAGGCAGAGTTATGCGCTCTCTTATAGAGAAATCGGAAGAACTTCCTCGTGAAATTATCGATGGAGTGAGAATTATTAAGTCGGACTCGTGGGTATTAATCCTTCCGGATGTTGA
>JAUXEQ010000255.1 GCA_030620455.1 bacterium
AATAAATCCTCAGGTTTCGGTTATATGTGAATTATATGGATTCGATCCGTTATATTTAGCTTGTGAGGGTGTTATGGTTTTTTTTACAGCCAAAGATAATGGCGAAAAATTATTATCGGTTTTGAAAAAACATAATTTCGGAAGGAATGCTGAAATCATTGGCAGAGTTAACAATGACAACGGTGTTATCCTTCATACTCCAATAGGTGGCAGACGTAAACTTATAAAGCTCGAAGGTGAGCAACTCCCAAGGATTTGCTGAGATATCGCGAGTAATTTTTTACTCTATATTAATGTGCCATACGGCAAAGCGGAAGCACATAGCGCAATAGTAAATATATAGATGATATGAATAGTGATGCCAACACAGTAGGAATACCGTATTTAAGGAATTCGAAAAAAGTAATCTTATGCTTACGGCTACGTTCAATTAATCCCATGGTCACAATTGTTGCAGTGGTTCCGAAAATAGTTGAATTCCCGCCAAGACATGCACCTAATGATAGTGCCCAGAAAAATGGTTTCCAAAGCGTCTGAACAGGTATGCCTGAGCTTTCGGAGATTATTGGAATTAGTTCTTTAACAATCGGAACAAGCGCTGCAACAGATGAACTTGACATAAGTCCAACGACAGCACCGGAAAACCAAAGAATTGACATGGTTGCTCCAGCAATAGAACCTCCAGAAATTGAGAAAATAAATTTTGCTATAGCGGTCATTACACCGGCTTGTTCCATTCCAGAAGTTGCGAGGAACAATCCAATTAGGAAGAAAACCGTTCCCCATTCCACCTTTTCTGCTATTTCATGGAAGTGCAATTTGTTTTGCCAAATTCCCAATATTGCTGCACCAGTCAATGCTATAACTGCAGGAGTGCAATTTAACGCACTATGGATCAGGAATCCAACAAGGACGAAAGCAAATACAACTAAAGATTTAATTAGGAATTTCATATCCACAATAGCACTTTTGGGGGAAATATATTTTATAGTCGCCTGCTTATCTCTTTTTACAACGAATTTCTTCCGAAAAACAAGTGATATAACAACTAATCCTGCAATAATAATTATTGCTACAATAGGCATGGTATTTGCTAGAAAATCATTGAAACTTAGGTTTGCTGCACTTCCGATTATCATGTTGGGCGGATCGCCAATTAGTGTTGCTGTTCCTCCAATATTTGCTGCAAAAACTTCTACAATAAGAAAAGGTACCGCTGGAATCTCAAGTCGGTCGCAAATTAACATAATTACCGGTGAAATCAGAAGAACAGTGGTTACATTATCGAGAAATGCTGACATCACAGCAGTGCCCATAGCTAAATAGATCATTATTCTTACAGGCTTACCTTTAGAGAATTTAATTAACAAAAGAGCAATCCATTGAAAAAACCCAGTTGCTGATACAATTCCCACAAAGAGCATCATTCCTATTAGTAGGAAAATAACCTCTATATCTATCGCTCTGAATGCACTACTTGCATCGGAAATTCTTATAAGAATAAGGAGCATACCAGCAAACATCATACCCAGAGATTTGTCCAATTTCCGAGCAATTATCAAACCCATTGTTATAATGAAAATGAGTAAGGATATTATCGATTGCCAGTTCATATAAGTAATTCTTTCATATTATTCTTATAAAGGTTAGTATTCTATCGCAATTTATTTATAATAAGAAACTTCCAAATTATTCTACTAAAATCCTCGAGATGAGATCCCGACGAGTTAAAATTCCCAGTAGTTTCGCATTTTCAACAATATAAACAGTTCTGACACGATTTCTAACCATAAGGAATGCCGCTTCGATCGCCATTGTTTCTGCAGAAACTTGGACAACCGTTTTACTCATTATATCCTCAGCCAGAATTTCATTTCGATTTTTAAAAAGCGCATATAATGGTTCTGATGATTCCAGAAAGCTTATGCTTTCAAGATAGTCCACATAATCCGGTATTGCTGCTCGAAGAATATTATAACAAGAGACAACGCCAAGAAAATTCTGGTCCTTATCGACGATCGGTAATGTATCGATGCCTTCTTTAAACATGATTTCCACAATATGAACAAGTGGAGTTTCTGGAGCTATACTAACTATTTCGGTTTTCATAAGGTCAGTAACTAAAAGTTCATGTCGGACATCGATATTGCTTTTTTCTATTATTTTTAAAACGGCTATGCTATTTTTTGCTCTAAGAAGCTCCTTAAAATTATGTTCATTCAAAAGTAGATTTAGGAATGCAGCTCGAGTTTTTAGCATCAGAGAATTCTTTTCAAACGGGCAAACAATTAGAAAGCTGAATTTTATTGATTCATCTTCAGCTTTTTCATCTGGAATACCATCCGGTGAAATACCGAAAACTACAACAAAATCATCCAATGTTTCGATCCTTGCATGAGGGAAAAAAATTCCATTTCCCAGAATCGTCGGCATTTCATGCTCTCGGGATTCCAAAACATCTAGAAGTTCTGTCGTTTCGATATGGTCGTAAGCTCTATCAACTCCCTCGAGCAGCTTTTTAATGGCTTCAAAGCGATTTTTTGCTTTAAGAGGGAGAATTATCGACTCTTTATCTAACAACGCAGCAAGCTTCACGAATTAACCTTTCTCTGTAATATTCACTGTCTAAAACAATTATATTATTTCCCTATCTAAATTATTTAAAATGCAAAATATTATTGTTATATAAACAAGAAAGTTAATATTTCATAATTAAATCTTTATGTGGAAAAACCGGAGGTGCACAAATGACCAGAGATGAGGCTCTTAAACTTGTAAAATCGAGGGTTAAGAATAAAAATTTGGTAAAACATATGATAGCAGTGGGTGCAGCAATGAGAAGCTTCGCTTCAATTTTGGATGGTGATTCCGAAAAATGGGAGCTGGCGGGAATTCTTCACGATATAGATTATGATAAAACAGTGAATGATTTTCCTAAGCACGGACTGGTTTCCTATGACGAGCTGATGGAAATCGGCATCGATGAGGATATTGCTTCCGCGGTGCGTGCTCATCCTGCTCATAAGGATTTCATGCCAAAAACCAAAATGGAATGGGCATTGCA
>JAUXEQ010000077.1 GCA_030620455.1 bacterium
AATTGAAGCATTAGAACTCGATGGTGAAAGGTTTATACTCTCGATCCAATGGCATCCTGAATCTATCGATAATGATTACTCAAAAAAAATATTTTCGGCATTTGTCGAAGCATCTATGATCAAATAACAGCTGTTCTTTAATAATAAATAGGGATAACTGAAATTTTGTGGAGTATGTTAGTGAGAGTTTTTATGAAGAAGACAATTTATTAAAGAATATCTATCATCTATGTCTTTTTAAAAATTTCGCTTAACTTTTCTGTATCTGAAATCACTTTTTCGGTTTCATCTTCGGTTGACGCTTCAAATATCAGAATGCCTCCCGGAACTGAGCTTATCGATGCGTTCCAATTTTCAGCAAAAATATAGAAATGAGTCCAGCTGGCATATCTATTGCCTAAACCGGCTAATAATTCAGAAATTTTATCACCGATGGTTGTTATGTGAATTATGTGATCTTCATCGGTAGTTAGTTCGCTAATCACTGCAGTAGTTTTTCCTGGAAGGTCAATCCAAAATCCGCTTCTATCCTTGATGTTTTCCATTTTTTTCATATGAGATACAGTAAGTTCCTCTAAGCTTATTTTGTCATAAATTGGAATTTTTTCGGGTGGTGAGAACCCACGATGGACTGAATCTATTGCTGCAAACGCCTTATTAATTTCTACTGGTTTTGATCCGATAACTAAAATAGAATCCATAGTGGTTTCAAATGCAATGCCTATCTTTGCCACAATAAAAGAATCATTTGTTTCAATAAAAACTTTAATGTCGTTTTCGAATTCTGGGGTATCTATTGTTGCAAACCATTCAAACATCTCGGCAGTTTTTTCAGGATTTTTGAATTCCATATCTTGCGGTTTTAAATATATAATCGAGGCTTTTTCACATTTGATAATCTCTGTATCGAGATTTACCTCCTCTGCAATTTCTTTTACTTGCTGCATTTTGACATTTGAACTGATACCAATATTAGTGTCGATAATTTCAGCGGTTTGGGGTATTTCTGACAATCCGACTTCTTCGAGAACTCCTGGTTCAATTTGAGCTAAAATATACTCAGAAGGTATAAAAAGATCGTAATCACTGAGTCTGCCCTCAGATTGGGAAGAAATGAAATTAACTAATTCAATAGGTATTTCATCATAGATATATGAGGCGTTATACGTTATTCCGCCTAATTTAAGTTGAGTTATAACGTCTGTAAGAGGTATCTGCAATACATAGTCTGTTCCGCGTTTAATAAGATTATCAAGGATTGCAGCACCTGCATTATCCCTGTTGAGCTCAATAATTTTCCTAATAGATATCTTAACTTCATCATCGACAGATTTTACAATATATTCTTTTTCGGTTTCAATATCCTCTTCTAATGTTTCATCATATTCACCAAGAAGTTCTGAAAGAGAAAGTTTTTCGTCAGTCGGTGCTGAAAAGAATTCTTCAGCAGATTTTATTGCAACTTTTTCAATTTCAGTTTGACCTTGTGAAGTTCTCATTAGCTCTGCCTTTCTAAATTCTGCATCCGGTTCTTCAAGAAGCTCTATTTCGGAGGTTTTTTCCATTGGTTTTTCTTCTGGAGTAATTTGTACGATTTGATCCGCTCTTGGCTTCGTTATTTTCTCTTCTATCTTACTCTTTGTACTTTTGACTGATGGAATTACCGTTTTAATCTTTGGTTTTGTTTTAATTTGAATTTTTTCCTGTTCTTCTTCAATTACCACAGTGCTTCTAACAATATCCTTGAAGTAATTTGAAAAATAAATGTCATGCGGAAGTTCAATTTTTTCGTCGGGGTCGCTTGTAGTAATTATTCTTGCCCAATTTTCCATCGATATTGTTTGATTAGAAATTTCCTCAGGTCTCAAGAGATTTCTCGGATGTATAGATTCAGAAATATCTTTTTCTGGAAGGATAATTTTTTTCCCAGATTGGGTTTTTTTCTCATAAGAGAAAATTAAAGGGAAAGCTAAAAAAGGAGTAGATAATGTCTGTGTCATAAAAATAATAGGATTACCATAAGCGGATGTCCAAAAAGCCTGTAAAAAGGATGTTTCAGACGACAAAAACTTAAAGAGTAAACCGGATGCTAGAATTAACACCGACCTAATAACAATACAAGTAACGAAAGATTCTACCCATAATTTTGGTTTTATGGCTCTTTCCGTGAAGATGAAATGAATTATGATTAAATAATAAAAAATTTCACCTATAATTTCTATGGTGTAAGGCATGTCCAATACACCAATAACGTATGCTCTGATTGTAAAAAGCAAACCACTAAGGGCAATAACCGATAGTATTAGTGCGAGATTTAGCAAGTAGAGTATGTAGTTTGTGGATTTTGTCATCAGAGATCGTTTTCTTCCTTTATGTAAAGACAATTTTTAAGAGATTTTTCATTCAATTCTATGAATCTATCTGATAGATGTCTCAAGTAAATAGAAGTTTCATTGGGGAAAAAAGCAGTCTCTGTTTGCTTACCAATTTCTTTTACTGCTTCTATTGCTGGGGAAAAATCACCATCGCCGCTTACTAAAATGGCAATGTCGTATTGGTTTTGATACGCATATTTGACCATATCAATAGCAATAAGTACATCAAGGGTTTTCTCAACAAGGGTCTCTCCCCGTTTAATTAATCTTCCAAATTTCACATGTACGTTTGGGATATCCTGCAAATATGATATAAATCTTTGCTGAGATTTATATTGTTCCTCTGCTTCCTCCTTGTTTACAATTGGAAGATAATAATAAACTCTTATAAGATCCCTATCACGAACAAGAATAGAAATAAATTTCTCATAATCGAGATTGATCTTGCCTAGCATAGATCTCATCCCATGGTATAAATTACTACCATCAATAAACATTATTACACGTTTTGCCATTAACAACCTCTAAAATTATCTTGACTAAGAAATTATCACAAATATAATATCTCCATCGCCGGGGTGGCGGAATTGGCAGACGTGCTAGCTTGAGGGGCTAGTAGGCTAAGGCCTGTGCGGGTTCAAGTCCCGCCCCCGGCACAACTTTTTTTCACAAACTGCTTTGTTTAATTATATAAATTCCTCTCATTTAAAATGACTGTAACAGATGTATTATTAATTAATTTATATTCGATAATAATTTCAAATTGTTTTATTTACAAGTTACTTTTATATCAAAACCGGAATAAACTATAAATAAGTTAGTATGTATCTTTTCCCTTAAAATAATTTCTCATGTAATATATTAGATTTTGATAAGTAATTTGTCAACCCATATTGGATTAGCGGTATTTGGAATAATTATTTTTGTAACTCCAGTTGGAGCATTAATTCTAACTTCAAAAGTATCGATGCATTCTCTATTCGTGTATCTTGCAAGTATCTCAGCAGCTTTAATTACAGTCTTATCTTCTGCTGAACCATCAACTAACACCACCGGACCTTTCCTTTCGGGATTAATAAGGAAAAATTTACCTGTCGAGAAACTATTCTCTAATATTTCATTTTCCTTTTGATTTCTGCCAACTACCACACGTTTCCCGTTAATTCGGATATGACGACCAATTTTAAGTAGTTGTGTGGTTTCTATATTTATTTCATTATGCTCTCGAGCTTCTAAAAACCTTTTTGCGTATCCAGGATCGGTCAGAATGCATCCACCTGCAATTGATTCGAATCGAGTAACTCCGAATTTTTTTGCAAGCTTCAATTGTATAGCTCTGCTTCGTCCGCTAATACTGTATAATTTTTCGCTATTAACAATGCCATCGCGTTCAGCCTTAGATTGAGGAAAAAGCTTTCCAGATAAAGGTCTTATAATTCTATCCACTGTTCTAGATCGTTTTTCTATTAACTTAATAGCATCACTTCGTTGAGAAAAAGGTCTCTGTCCAGGAACTTCACCTGTGGCGATTGCCACAGCACTAATCTGCTGAGCGAGTTCCCAACCTTTTCGAAGAAAGTATATTTTACAATCGATGCAGGGATTTGCTTGAGAACCATAACCGTATTGCGGTTCAATGATTGTTTTTATATACTTGTTATCTGTTGGCAATTCTAATATATTTATGCCAATTTGTTTTTCGTAATAGAATTTCTCTTCAAAAGTTTGGATACCGTGAAAAAATGGATGCATAAATTTAACACCTAAAACAGATATTCCTTGCTCAAAAAGGATTTTGGCAGACAATATACTATCTAAACCGCCTGAATATAGGAGAACAATGTGGTATTTATGCTCAATTTTAGTTTTTATTTGCATTTTCTCTCTCGAGTTAATTTTTTTATTCTGAAACTTTTATTTTATCAGAGATTTTTTTTTTAGCAAGGATGATTATTTAAAGGGGGAGTTATGTTTAAGATTTTAGCAATAAATCCAGGTTCTACGTCAACGAAAGTGGCACTCTATGAAGACGAAACTCCGATATTTGTTGAATCTATTAAGCATCCTCCGGAGGAACTGTCAAAATTTTCTGAGACTTACGATCAATATCATTTTCGAGCAAATACAATTCGAAAGGTATTAAAGAAGCATAATATAGATATCTCCACTCTTTCGGCAGTTGTTGGAAGAGGAGGTCCATTTAAACCTCTTGTCTCAGGGACATATTATGTAAACGAAGTAATGAAAGAAGATGTCAAAAACGGACGATATCAGGCGGATCATATAAGTAATATTGGATGCCTTCTTGCGGCTGAGATCGCAGAAAGCGTTAATATACCAGCATTCATTGTGGATCCAGTTAGTGTCGATGAGTTTCACGATTTAGCAAGAGTATCTGGTCATCCGGATATCCCTCGAATAAGCTTAGCACATGCTCTTAATATAAAAATGGTGGCTAAAAAGTTTGCTAAGCAGATTGGAAGACCGTATGAGGATATGGATTTAGTTATTGCTCATCTTGGAGGTGGAATTTCGATTACATCGCATTTAAAAGGTAAAATGATCGATGCAAATAACGCCAACGACGAGGGACCCTTTTCTCCTCAAAGATGTGGAACATTGCCAATTACGGGTCTTGCTAATCATTGCTTTTCGGGAAAGCATAACTTGAAAGAAATCAAGAAACAATTGATTAAAGCAGGTGGTCTGATCGCTTATCTCGGAACAGATAATGTGGAAATAATTGATGAAAGAATAAAAATGGGAGATGATGAAGCGGAATTCTATGTTAATGCAATGGGATACCAAATAGCAAAGTACATAGGTGCTTATGCAACGGTTTTAGCGGGAGATGTGGATGCTATACTTCTTACAGGTGGCTTAGCAAATAACGAGTACCTTATGAACTTGATAAAAAACCAAGTAAAATGGATTGCACCGGTTTATGTTCTCCCGGGTGAAGATGAAATGGAGGGCCTTGCATTGGGTGCATTAAGGGTTTTAAGAGGTGAAGAAGAACCCAAAGAATATATATAATATTACATTATAAATAACTGATTGTATTCACAGGTTCTATCGATTGTATAAAATATCCACTGATAGTTATACTTTCAGCTCGGAAATATTTCATTATATAGAAAACGATTCAGGAGGTTAGTGATGAAGTATGTCTATTTCTTTTCGAAGGAGCATGCGGATGGCTCAACACAGATGAAAGATATTCTTGGCGGAAAAGGAGCGAATCTTGCGGAAATGAGTAAAATAGGACTGTCTGTTCCACCCGGTTTTACTATTTCGGCTGAAGTTTGCGATTATTATTACAAAAATAATATGACGTATCCACCAGAACTGAAGGAACAGGTAACCGATGCGTTAAGAATGCTTGAAGAACTTCGAGGACGTAAATTAGGCGATTCTAAGAAACCTTTATTAGTTTCAGTTAGATCTGGATCTGCAGTTTCTATGCCCGGGATGATGGATACGATTCTAAATCTCGGACTCAATGATGAAAGTGTTAAGGGACTTGCAAAAGAGAGTGGAAATCCAAGGTTTGCATGGGATGCATATCGCCGTCTTGTGCAGATGTTTGGTGAAGTAGTTTTGGAATTTCCTCATCATGAATTTGAACATGCCATGGAAGAGGTGAAGCGCGAATTTGGGAAAAAAGCGGGGATAAAAGATGTTGAAGATATGAAGCAAGAACAGCTTAATAAATTAGTTCCGGATACAGCGTTGGATTTGGAGGCGTTAAAACTGCTTATATTTAAATTTGGAGAAATTTATTCGAAATATGGAAAAATATTTCCACAGGATGTTGATGAGCAACTTTGGTTGTCCATAAATGCTGTTTTTGGCTCTTGGAATAATACAAGAGCAATTAAATATCGTGCAATAAATGAGATAACTGGTCTTCTGGGCACTGCGGTAAATATACAAACCATGGTTTTCGGCAACCTGGGAGATGATTCTGGAACAGGTGTGGGTTTCACAAGGAATCCTTCCACAGGAGAGAACAAACTTTATGGTGAATATTTACTTAATGCGCAAGGTGAAGATGTTGTTGCGGGAATCCGAACACCAAAGCCTATAGCGGGTTTGGAAAATGAGATACCCGATGTGCTTAAAGAACTTTTGGGAATTAAGGATATTTTAGAAAAGCACTATACAGATGTTCAGGACTTTGAATTTACAATAGAACGTGGGAAATTATGGATGCTTCAAACTCGAACAGGAAAACGAACTGCTCAAGCCGCTGTTAAAATTGCTGTGGATATGGTTAATGAGAAACTTATCGATAGGGAAACTGCAATTTTGAGAATACCTCCAAAGTCCTTGGATCAACTTCTTCATCCTATGTTCGATCCTGTTGCAGAATCGAAAGCTACTGTTATTGCAAGTGGTCTTCCAGCTTCACCAGGATCCGCCACTGGAAAGGTTGTATTGACAGCTGATGAAGCAGAAGAATGGAATGAGAGTGGGGAAAAAGTAATTCTTGTGAGACTTGAGACATCCCCAGAGGATATCGGCGGTATGAATGTAGCTCAAGGAATTTTGACCGCACGCGGTGG
>JAUXEQ010000280.1 GCA_030620455.1 bacterium
TAAATCTGACTCGTTAAATCCAGGTATAGGCACAGTCGAAATAACACTCGAATCTCAAGGAGGAAAAACTTACACATTCTATTTTTCATGTGCTTCAGGTGGACCAGTACTCGTTGTCGATGACGCACCCTCAATATCCGGCAAATATTACCGTCAAGTTCTCTACAGTTTGAATGCGGAATATTTCTATATTAAGCGAACCGACATGTTCCTAACCCCAATCAATATGCAGAATTTCGACATTGTAATTTGGTTCACTGGATCAAATAATACTTCTACCTTACTGGAAAGCGATAAAGATGCCATAGCACATTTTCTCAATGCTGGCGGAAGGCTATTTATTTCTGGTGCACAAATAGGCACAGACCTTGTACTCGATGGCTCCTATACGGATCCTGCATTTTATCAAAGGTATCTCCGAGCAAGTGCTAATCCCGCTGAACTACTCGAATCCTCACCAATACTTGAAGTTAAAGGTGTTCCGGGAAACATTATTTCCTACAATCTAAGTTTCAATATTACAGGCGGGGATGGCGCTAATAACTCATTGATTTCAAATGTAATAACACCATACGATGCACAACCTATATTTTACTATGGTGAAGGTACAAATTCCTGTGCAGGTGTCCGATTAAGGTGGGGATTTAAAGTTATATATCTACCCTTTTGTTTTGAAGCGATCGATAATTTCGATGATAGAAGAATCCTAATGAAAAGGATATTAAACTGGTTCGGTTATTATCCCGACTTTATATCCGAGATGGCAGTCGAGCAACCTGTTAGTCTGTCAATTAAAAGCTATCCTAATCCTTTTAATTCAATCTGTGAAATTCAATACAGTGTACCTAACTCTGGATCTCTTGTGATACGCGATATATCTGGCAGATTATTAGAAGAAGTAAGCGTTTCCGGGTCAGGAAAATATATTTGGAAAGCAGATAACTTTTCATCGGGAATATACTTTGTGCGACTAATCCAAAAAAATAGATCGTTGAGTAAAAAAATTATTCTGTTAAAATAAATTTATATGAAGTAATTGAAATATTTATTATGTTATCTCATACTGCAAACAATTTTCAAGGAGGAGTAAAATGAAGAAATTTCTCCTGTTGTCATGTCTTTTAATGACACTTGGGACATCCTTTGCGTTTCCTCGGAATTCTGTTGGTTTTGTTGGTATCTATGCCAGTACCAGTGCTCGAGAATCCAGAACTTCAGCAACATTTTTCACGAACCATTACTCTGAGATATACGATTCATCCGTTTTAATTTTTCATGTAAGGGTTCCTACTGTTGCCGAACCAAGATTTACTGAATATATAAGAGCAACCTATTTTGATTTACTAGGTCACTCGGGTAGCTATTCAACACCATGGGGATGTTTTAACCGCATTTTAGAACTCGCTGTTTACGACACTGCACCTCCACCTCCTCTCTGGGATACACTTAATGCTTCATTCGAAAAAACTTCACCGATTCTGGTTAATTTAGAAAGCACAACCGACGATTCAATTTTTATAAAAATAACTTCTGACAATACAGTTGATGCTGATCCATTCTACTTGCATGCCTTCATTCTGGAAAATCATATGGATCTTTCTGGTTCTCCTACTGGTGGATATAGTCGTATAGGTAGAGATGTTTTACCTTCTGCAACAGGTTATAAATTTACAATTGCACCTAATACAACAATCGATATTCACTTAGCCTACGAAAGAATTCCTACCTGGAATCATAGGGAATTAGAACTCGCAATAACAATCGCTGATTCTTCTAGCTCAGAGATCATACAAGCCTGCCATGGTGAGCTGCCTGCTCCTAAATACATGCATTCCGTGTCCACAGTTGGACCAGTATCATGCCTAATAGATCCAGGAGACAGTATAGAATTTAGAATCGATATTAATAATTTCGGAGGTTCACCAGACACATTTGCAGTGAAATCATCTTTCAAATCTCCTGCTGGTTGGACCACAGAATTTTGCGTTTCGGATACGTCTTTCGCGGATTCTGGTTTCGTTCTTGCAGACACCAATTCAACAGAAGAAATAAGCGTATATATTAAATCTGACTCGTTAAATCCAGGTATAGGCACAGTCGAAATAACACTCGAATCTCAAGGAGGAAAAACTTACACATTCTATTTTTCCGCTGCTTCAGGTGGACCAGTACTCGTTGTCGATGATGCACCTTCTATATCCGGCAAATATTACCGTCAAGTTCTCGACAGTTTGAATGCAGATTATTTCTACTTTAAGCGAACCGACATGTTCAATATGCATAATTTCGACATTGTAATCTGGTTCACTGGTTCAAGTAATAGTTCTACCTTACTAGAAAGTGATCAAGATGCCATAGCACATTTTCTAATGTCTGGTGGAAAGGTGTTTATTTCTGGTGCACAAATAGGCACAGACTTTGTATTCGATGGTTCCGGTACAGATATTGCATTTTATCAATTGTATCTCGGAGCAAGCGGTGATCCCGCTAAACTACTCGAATCCTCACCAATACTTGAAGTTAAAGGTGTGGACGGAAATGTCATTTCCAAAGGTCTAAGTTTCAATATAACTGGTGGTGATGGCGCTGATAACTCATTGATTTCAAATGTAATAACACCATACGATGCACAACCTATATTTTACTATGGTGAAGGTGCAAGTTACTGGGCAGGCGTCCAATCAATTTGTGGGTGTGAAGTTATATATCTGCCCTTTTGTTTTGAAGCGATCGATAATTTCGATGATAGAAGAATCCTAATGAAAAGGATATTAAATTGGTTCGACTATTATCCATCCTTTATATCCGAGATGCCTGTCGAGCAACCAATCAGTTTGTCA
>JAUXEQ010000008.1 GCA_030620455.1 bacterium
CACAGCTACAAATGTTCGTCCCATTCCGAGAGAACGAGGTCCAAATTGGTCGTTTTCTAACCCAAACCCAACAGAAAAGAGCATTAACAAAACGATTAAACTTACTTTCTTCATATCGAAATCCTCCGAAATTTTCGATCGTTTATTTTTATAGAGTAAAACGTATTGTTAGAGCATAAATTTCACATTATATAAGCTTTTTAACCTTCATATGAAAGTGTTTTCTTAGTTTTTAAGTAAATATCAATTCCTTGCAATAGGAACTCATCTTATCTCCTCGAAGACTGTAAACATTCGAATTCAAGGAGTTCCGCTCAATATGCTCTATATGTTCTCTTCTATTACAAATATAATAATTATAAAATTGAATAGTTGCAATGTTTTTTAGATTCTAAGTTTTTTGCATCTAAGTAAAAAATATTTACTTATAATAAATTCTTCTTTTCTTTTCAGATATAAAAGATTTATTATTTGGACTTACATAATTTCAATAGCTCTTTTTCCACGTTAATATCAATAGATAGAATTTAGTTGTAAAAAACATACATAAGGATATTTTTAGTAGGGTGGTGAAAATAAAAAGGGTGGTGTTTAAAAAACTTATGGAGGGAAAGGTATGCGACTGTTAGTATTGGGAATAGCACTATTATTTATAACTTCAGCGTTTTCCATTGAATTAGTTCAAGATATGACTGTGAAAAAAATTCAAGAGGGAGAATACATTGGTGAGGATAAGGATGAGTATCTATTTACCAGCGAAAATGTGCTTTCCGTAAAGCAATCCTTTTTAATGTCGCTTGTTCTTCCCGGATTGGGCGAATTCTATTCAAAAAGCTATATCAAAGCTGCAGGTTTTCTGGCAGCTGAGATCGGTTTATGGGCTGGATTTGCGTATTATATGAATGAATATAATATTAAGGAAGACGACTTTAAAGATTATGCTAATTTGCACTGGATAGACAGTGTTTGGCTTGGATGGTACGATAGTTTATGCGCACTCAAGGATACTAATCAACTCGGAATAGAAATATTGCCCGATACTAAGACACAGCAATATTACGAGATGATTGGTAAATATGATTGGTTCGTATTTGGATGGGATGATATTATTTCCAGAGAAGATTTTGACGATTTAGTAATGCAGACTTTTGAATTAGCCGCACCACTGCCACCGGAGGAAGTTCACAGAGTTCTAGTACGCGATATCCTCTCTAAATTAGAGTCCCCACACCGTGATCATTACACAAAAATGAGAAAAGACGCTAACAAACAATATACCTCAGCTAAATACTTTCTCGGTATCGTAGTGGTGAACCATTTGATTTCAGCCTTTGATGCTGCAATTACTGCTAAACGCTCCAATGATAAGTTATACAAGGGTTTTACCGGTGTTAAAGAGATCGATCTCAATGCTCGGTGCGATATTGTACATGGATTACCCACTCCAAAGTTAACCATGACTTTAGTATGGTAATGATGTCTCATAACTGAATCTGAAATATAGGAAATTCAGCAATAAATTGTTGGATTAATAAATAAATTGAAATCTTTACATTTATACAATGGATAGATTATTGCAGTTATTCAGGAATTTTTAACATTATATCGCAAAAGTTAGATTATAATCTATGGGTGGTGATAGACGTGATGAGAACATGATAAATTATAATATCTAATATTTTGTTTGTTTTTTATTTCAAATATATCGAACTTATCTTATAATTTATTAAAAAATTTATCGAAATTTTCTTGAAAAGAAATTAAAAATTGGAGGTGATAACGATGAAATTTCGTTATCTGGTGTTATTATCAATCATAAGTATTACAATCGGTTTTGCTATTGCAGAACCATTGTTAGAAAGCATTCCCACTGATCCTATAGCTTATAGAAAATGGAAAATCGACTATGTAAGGGAAAGTCGCGGTTTGGGTGACGAAATCGATGCCGATATGCATACATTTGCGACAACTGAACCTATGCTTTGGATAACAGATAATGGCTATGTTCAGGGTATTGTTGATGAGCTAAGCGGAGAGTTCGATGTTGGTGGCGATCCCAGTGGCACTGGAAGTTATAAAAAGCTAACTTTTTCTTGGCCTTCCACACCGGGTACAGAATGGGTTATGTATTGGGTTGATAGTGTTTGGGCTAAGACCGATGCAGGATTACCTATAACCAGTATCGATTTCAAGAGAGGGGATACGGTTTTTTCTATATGGAACAACTGGCGTGGTGTGAAAATCGAGCAGCAGATATTTTCAGAGCGACTCGGTGATAGCCCAGGAGACCTCGAAATGGTTAAATTCAAAGCCACTATTACTTGTTCGGACACTTGTTCTCATTGGTTCGGTTTAATAGTTTATTTTGATACGATGCTCGACCTCAACGACGGAGCTCCCATAAGCACAGCTTTCGGTTATGTGGGAAGACCACAGATTTTTTTCGATACGCTTTCACCGGGAATACCGCCTATTTGGCATGCCTATGAACTCACTTTCCCTCCAGCACCAGTAGATATCGTTGCTACTGGGATTCTGCGGGGTTTCGAGGCTAGGGATAATCCCCCTAATGTCTTCTGGTATGGCAATTGGGCGGTTACTTGGGATAACGGTTGGGCTGACACACTTTGGATTGCGGATACAACTGGTGGATTCACTCATGATACTGCTACGATGGCTAAATGGTATCCAGTTCTTATCCGACCGGGTGATACATTAGTATATGTTACATATTACGGTTTAGGTGAAGTTGATGTGGGACTTGAATTCGAACATTTTCCACAGAAGTTCCATCCTGCATGTGGCGATGTTAGCCCTAATCCATTTACAATAGAAGTTATTCTAACTAACGGCAATACTGCCGATCTAACAAACGTACAGGTGGTTCTCGACTATTTCTCTTCCGGCTTGGAACATATAGGTGGCGCATCGAATCCTATTACTTTCCCCTTGCTTTCCGGTTTTGGAGGTACACAAGTTATCGATTGGATTATGTCGATTCCCGAAAGCCTTTTTAACGATTCCTTAACATACAATATTTTTGTCTTAACAGAAAGTGAGACACTTTGGGACACATTTTGGATTCATATTCCTGACGATATTCCTATGGTGACATTTGATAGTTTGGTTTTCTTCGAGGAAACCGATTGCGATTCGCAGAATATAGTCGATGTTTGTTATCACGTTATCACCTGCGATAATCTACCGGTTCATCTCAATTTTTCCGTCTCGATCGACGAAGGTGACAGCTGGCATTATCCAGAGCAATCCAATCTATTACATTGGGAGAATAACATTGGTGATTCTATCAGAACTGGTGTACACTGTTTTAAATGGAATCTCAGCGATGACCTTCCCGAAACTGAAATCGAAAGCGCTTATGTCAAAATAAGTTATGGAGATTTTGATCTCACTCGAAATCCAATAGAAATAATTACCAACGGATCTTTGGATTCTAAGGCTCCCGAGTTAGTCTGGGTCGTTCCGAGCACTCTCCTCTATATCGGTGACACTATGCATGTTAATGTTTCTTTTACCGATATGTTTGGATTGTGGGATATGACATCGATATTAATAGACTATTGTGAGGCTACGGATACATTTATGACCACGGAATCCTTCGACTGGCTAATCCCAACTGTTGAATGCAAAAACGCACTTATTTCTATCTCCGCGCAGGATTCATTCTGCAATCATGCTATCTGGGAACATGAATTCGAAATAAGAATCGCAGGTCGTATTCTAATAGCATTCCCTAAGACTTTTGGCGTGGCAGGTGAAACAATAGTAATACCTATATACATTGAATATCTCGAACTTCCACGCACAAGCGGAATGAAACTCGATTTCTCTTTGGACTCGAAGATTGCAGTTCCAATAGATTTTACACCTGCGGTCATACCGACTCCAAGTGATGTATCCCTTAGTGGAGCAGGCGATAACTGGACAATTAGCATAGATTGGCCCATACCTACTTGGTTTGAAGGCGACCTTTTGGGAACATTAACTCTCGAGATATCGGAAAGCGTTTCGGCAGGTGAATTTACTCCAATAGTTATAAATTCCTTCAATGCAGATTTAATGGAAACATCCTGGGAAAACGGAGCAATATTCGTTAATTATTCTGTTAACCCTTGGCTTCAAACAATATATTTCGAGGACAATACCAAAGTATTTGGGCTTAGCTTTGGTATCGGGTATAGAGCCACAGATGGTTACGATCCCGGTCTTGATGTGTTATACCTGCCACCGGCTCCTACAGAATTGAAGGCATTTTTCGAAATAAATGACCCTCTCTATCCATCTGTAACACAGCTTGCAAGGGACATAAAAGACGTCGAACCGATTAACTTGTGGACAATATTCGTGGACTATGATAAACCTGTAACAGTTCACTGGGAACCCGGAATCTTTACCGATGGCGTTTTTATGCTTAACAATGTTATCGATATGAAAGTTGATACTCTATACATATCCGAGCCTTACGAAACTCTCTATATTTCCTGGTCGATGCCCGATATGGAGATATCCTCACTTGCATTGGACTCCGGCTGGAATCTCGTTTCTCTGCCAACCAGAAATCCGACCAGCGATGCAAAAATAATTTTTCCGGGGATATTGGGACCGTATTCATACAATCAAAGCATTCGTTCGTTTAGAATTGCTAAAAGAGTTCAACCGGGCGAGAGTTACTGGATATATAGCAATTCAGCTTTCGAAATTCCTCTGATCGGTGATCCGGTAAACAGCTTTACCTGCGAGGTATTCCAAGGATGGAATTTCATTGGAGCGCCATATAATGTTTTTCCTATTGACAGCATTGTTACATCGGATAGTGTTTCAATTATACAGGTCTCGGGCTGGAACGGCATGTTCTTCACTACTCCTGACAATCTTGAACCGACAAAGGGATACATATTCCTTATAAGAAACTCCGGAACTGTGACAATTGGCAAGGAATAGATTAAATTCATTACTTTGTGTTAGAAAGCCTAATAATTGCGAAAGCTACAACAGATAAAGGATATTTCATTGCTCTCGGCTAATCAAATTTTAGTGCTGGAAATTATTTAGTGAATCATTATTAGAGAGAATTAAATGAAGCTGAAAATTTTGACTATATTGATCCTATGTTCCGCAGTTTTATTTGGACAGGACATTTTCAACGGGCGAGCATATTTTGAGGAAGAGAAGATTGAACGAAAGAGTCTGAGCAAAGCTATAGCATTATCTGTATTGATTCCCGGAGCCGGCGAAATATTTCTCGATTCACCCCGTTCAGGTTATCCATTAATAGCAGCGGAGGGTGTCATCTGGACATCCGGTGCTGTTTTTTTCGTGCAACACAAATGGCGTAACGATAGAAGCAAATGGTATGCTGCTCGATATGCCGAAGCAAATCCAAATATAGACGACGATGATTATTACAAAATTGTAGGATTATATCCCAGCCGAAAAGTTTACAACTTAATTCTTCAACAAATGGGTTACAATATTAATGATCTACTCGATGAGAAATACAACTGGGAGTGGCTCGAGGAATCACAACAAATGAAATTCTATGATTTGTGGACCTCATCTAATCGTTCCAAGAGGAACTTTGAATATGCAATAGGTGCAGCCATTCTGAATAGACTTGTCAGTGTTTTGAATGTTCTAAGAATACATCGGTATGGACCCTCAAAAGTGGACATTAACGCAAGAGCTACTGCTATTCATGACAACAATATCGGGATTAGCATCATGGCAAGTTACGAATTCTAAGGATTAGGTGATTATTTTAAAGGAATTCTATTCGATATAATTAAAAGGAATGATACATTTAAAAAAATTGAAAATCATTCCTCTTTTGGAAAATATAAATATGTTGACTGTAATGTCCTGAATGATTAGTATTTATAATTGTAAATAATTATTAGAAAGTAACTTCTAAAACAAAATGTGAACAGAAGCAATTAGAAAATTTTTAGTCGAGGAGTCGATATGAAATTAAGGGAAAATTTTTTAATCGTTATATATGTTGTTATTCTCGCAGCCATTACTATGTCTCACGGAACGATTACGCTTAGCAACGCCTTTGTAGCTGTGGTAGCGGATGAAAATACTGGACAATTCACAATAGGAAGATTTAGCCCTACGCCTTTCCCGTTGATGCAGGGTTTTCCTACAGATCCACATTATTCCCATTTCTGTATCAATATTAACAACATCACTTATTGCAACGTTCCCGGTATTGGCGACTTTGATTTAACGCTCAGAGACAGTATGAAGATATATGGCGACAACACAATGTCTGCAGTATGGGTTATCGGTCCATTTACTGTATGGGAGAAATTTTATATCCTAAGTCCCGATTCGATCGATCAGTTTATCTATATAGAATATGAAGTGTGGAATGAAACATCTGACAGTAATTGGATCGGTATTTTATCATACAACGACGTGAGAATAGGAGATGTCGATGCCCCTTTAATAAACGCTTGGGGAGACACTTTCAGAACAGAGGAAGCGTATCAAGGATCCGGTGTTCCACCATACGTAAGGTTCCTAAGGGAGTGGCCAACTGATTTTACCGAGGTTGCTGTGGCAGTCCCATTCGGTACGCGACACCGTCTATATGCTGATGAGATCGCATTAATCGACACAGCAGATAACTCCGCTGTTAAGTGGGAATATAATGAGCATTCAAGAGTTATAAACGATCTTATTATGATTGTAAGATGGAACCCAGTAGAATTAGGCTCCTATGAAAGCTATTTAACCGGTTTTTACTATGGTCAATGGCCTCATGATAAAATTGAGGATATGCCCGAGAATCTTTTACCGGCAAGGTTTTTGATAGGTGCACCGTATCCTAATCCCACTAACGGTGGAACTTCGATACAAATCGAGGTGCTTAAACACTCTCAGATAGTCGATGTACAAGTGCGGGATATCTCAGGGAGAGTTGTTACAGTACTTTACTCCGGGGAAATGGAACCCGGAAGGCATACTATTTCATGGGATTTGAGGTCCATTGAGGGCAATTTTGTCTCTACAGGAGTGTATTTAATACAAGTCATTGCTAATGGAAAAGGCGTATCCCGAAAGGTTCTAGTTGTTAAATAATAGCCTGAAAAATTTCTTAGGTGGCTTAGTAAAGAGTAACTAAAGTTAATTTTCAAAACGATAACTTTCGTTCTATCAAGAAATCTATAGGAACTGTAATACATCATCGATTTAGCCGGATTAACAGTCCGGCATTTCATTAAGTGCAATCAAATATGCAGGATACATAAATATATGAAACTTCCAATCGAGAAACGAAATTCACCTATTGGCGTCTTCGATTCAGGTGTGGGTGGACTTACTGTCGTAAAAGAACTTCTAAAACAGCTTCCCGGTGAGGACATCGTTTATTTCGGTGATACAGCAAGATATCCGTATGGACCACAGTCATCGGAGATAGTTACTCGATTTTCATTGCAGAATGCAAGATTTCTTATGGGCTTCGGTATAAAGATGCTTCTTGTGGCTTGCAACACTGCATCAAGCGTTGCAATGAGTGAACTTGAACAATGGCTTGCAGTACCAGTAATTGGAGTTATTGAACCGGGAGCTAAAGCAGCAGTCGAAAATACTAAAACAAACCATATCGCCGTTATAGGAACCATCGGCACTATAAACTCTTTCTCGTATCAAAAGGCTGTTGAGAAATTCAATCCTGAAATTACTGTTATAGCAAAGGCATGTCCGCTTTTCGTTCCTTTGGCTGAGGAGGGCTTTTTTACCGGTCCTGCTGTCGATTACTTCGTCCATTATTACCTCGATGATATTTTTCGTGCAGAAATTGATACTTTAATTCTCGGTTGCACACATTATCCGCTGCTGTATGATGCTATTCGTTCCACAGCCGGTTCAACGATAAAAATTATCGATTCAGCGTATGCAGTGATTTCCGAACTTCAAAAGTTCCTCGAATTAAACGATCTTCATGCGCAACGAGATAAGGGTTCTGCAAAATTCTTCGTGTCCGATTCACCGGAAAGATTCGCCAAAATTGGCGAGAAATTCCTCTCAAGGAAATTAGATGAAGTAACTCTTGTCTCCTCAGATTGAGTTTTCCAAATTTTCTTCATGCAGTTATAATTGATCCAGAATGCCGATTTGGAAATTCATTTTTAATATTTTCTTACCTACTTTGAGAACTTCCATTACTGAAAAATAACTTGAAATATACATACCTTCGATGTAAATTTTTTGGTTATTTAACAATTTACAAAGAGATACTTAAGCGTTTTATTAAATGAAATTAATATTAGATAGTAAACTTTTACATTCAAATTGCTGATAAAGCTTAACGATTACAAGTGAAAACCAGATATCCGAGAACTGCCAGCGTTTCTGAGAACTGCATAGAAACTGAATTAGATTTTATTGTCGATTATTAAGTCGTAAAATCTGAGATTATCAAAAAGCATGGGGGGAATTTGCGGAATTTCCTATTGACAATTTTTTTAGCGATAGCTATTCCAGCTATTGCACAAAACCCGTATAAAGAAACTTTACCAAAGGAGACTTATTCAGAAATTCCTGTTCCTGTCTGGTCACCGGGAAAATTTTTCTCAGCCGAATTCTCCAAACCGTTTTGGGGAGTTGGCGATGCATTGCACTCGGCTCGAATTTCGTTTTTTTCTCCTCATTACCATTGGGGTCGTGTTGGTGGTTATATAAATCACGAGGGCAACAAATACTTTTCTATCCAAAAGATTGCTCCAATCTATCAATCAAAATGGTTCAAATACAAAAAGTTAAATTTATCTCTCTGGGCAAGTCCCACAATACATCATGGAAGTCATAATGAGATGGAATTCGTTGATTTTGATCCATCGGATCCATTGTTTTCCGAATCGAGTTCATTTTTATCCTTAGGCTTTGATATGGGTACCACAGTTCAATTACGGAACTTCTCATTGTATCTATGGTTGGACAATCTTATTAGTCCAAATTTATCGATTAAATCCGAGAATGCGCATCCGCCTCAGAAATTTAATTTTCTCTTACATAGCTATTTATTTTCTGGATTAAAAGTTTATGCAGGTTCAAGATACGAAGCAACATCCGGATTTATTCCAGATGTTGGAGCAGGATATGAATTCTCAAATATGGATATTTCCTTAGGTTGGCGAAATTCTTCGATGTGGTTTGAACTCTCGGTTCCAATATTAATAACCGGCTTTAATATAGGATACGACATGGGATATCATGTTTCAAACAACGATGTCTCACGTGCGGGTTTAACCTCACACAGAGTTGGATTAATTTATGCAGAACCACAAATTATACTGCCAAAACCGGATCTTATGGTTTTTTCAGAAGGTACTGAAGTGTTGGTTCCTCTTGAAGAATTAGTTTTCAACTCCATAGTCGTCAACAAAGGGGAGGTTCCAACGGATACAATAACTTATCTGTCTCTTATTTCAATTTCAGAATCGGAAACATCGTTTGTGGGAATTCATGAAATACCAATACTTGCTGCAAAGGAAACATTATTCTGCCCAGTTAGATTTTGTCCAAAGAAACCGGGAAGTTATAAATTATTTTTCTCAATCGATGACGACGGAAGCAAATTCCCGAAATTTGTGGGTAATATCGAAGAGGAAAACGAGACAGACAATAGACTTGCATTTGAAGTTGAGGTATATGAGGAGCCTTTAGTAGAAATTGCACCAATTATAACCGATTTAATGATTCCCAATCTAACATATATGACAGTCGAACTACCTATCGAACCCAAAATCTTTTTTAACCCAGATACCTATGAGGTGCCAGAAAGATTCGAAAAAACACTTGGGATAATCGCTGAGCGAATGCTTGAGAACCCAGAGGTAATCCTTGAGGTTAAAGGCTTCGTGGATCCTTTTAGTGAAGAAATTGATAGCAATCTTGCAAAAAAACGCGCACAGGTTGTTGCGGACAAGCTGGTTCGGTATGGTGCTCCCAGAACATCGGTGATTGTTAAAACTATCTCGGAGTATGACTTTAGCTCGCAAAGAATTGTGGGTTCCAGATCGCTCATTTCAAATGAGGATAAAAAAATGATCGGTGAAGAGAACAGACGTGTGGAAATCTCAGCAAGCATAATGGATGTAGATCCGCTTGTATATGAGTTTGAAATGGGGCTCGATGATACAGAAATTCCAAAGAAAGCAGAAGAAGCTTTTGATACGCTGGCAGGAATCGTGGCAGGTCTCCTATGCTCTAATCTCAACTCAGGGATTCTTCTCGAGGGTTTAGCACCGATTGGCACAGATCCAGTTAAAACACTTGAGAAATTAAACATCCTAAGAGATTATCTAATCCCAAATATGCAGATGTTCTGCCCACTCGAGCGAATGCCAGTTTCTATTTCTATTAGAAGAGTCGAAACAAAAAAAGCAATTCTAAAAATATGGGTCACACCTGAGGAAATTTTATTTAAGCCATTCGAAGAAGCTAAGTTAACAATAGACTTCAATATCCCAGAGAAATTTAAAAACAATATAATTGAACTCAGAACTTCCCAGGATTCCCTTATCGATCGTTACAGAATATATATTTCTGAGAGTGGAAAGAAAGAACCGTTTATTGTTCTTTCGGAAGGCAAAGGTGCACCTTCAAAGGAATTTTCGTGGAAGTGGATTGATAATAAGGGTTTTATAATTGATCCCCAGGAAAGTTACCGAGTTGTCGTCGATGTAAAAGATATATATGGCAAAGAATATGAATTCTTCTCAAAGGATATGGTTGTGTTTGTTGATGACTGGACTCGTCGAACTGAATCTTCTCTTCTCGTTCGTTTCACATTCGACGAGGCTTTCAGCGAATCCAAATATTTGGAGAGTCGACTCGAGGACCTTTGCGGAAATATCATCACAAAAACCTCGATTCCCAACAATCAAATAACAGTTAGGATTACAGGACATACGGACATAATAGGAAGTTCTTCCAGAAACAAGGAATTGTCGATAGAGCGTACTCAGCGTATGTATGATCTGTTTAAAGCCATATTTAAGTTCACATTAAATTTTACTACGGACAAAGAATTCGAAGACTGGCTTGCTAAAAATAACGTCGAAATCATCACGGAAGGTAAAGGCGAGGAGATGCCGTTCGAAGTACAGACAAACAAGCCATTTGGGGAAATTGAGAGAACCATCGTGGGTAATAACAACATTCCTGAAGGACGTGTTTTGAACCGTCGAGTTTCTATTACCGTTGAGGAATTTCTTAAACAAGAATAAACTAAACAATAGGTTGAGAACAATAAGATTACATTCACGATTTGGACTGTGTGTTAAATATTAAGATTAACTGCAATTGAAAATTTCAATGATAGGTAACAGGATGAGAAATAGCAAAACTACAATAATTCTGATTCGACATGGAGAAACAGTTGCCAATAAAGAGGGAATATTCCGTGGAAGAGCCGACTTTCCGTTAAACGAAAACGGTCGAAAGCAAGCAAAACTTCTCGCAGAAGACCTGAAACGCTTTAAAATCGACATTTTAATAACTAGTCCTCTTTCGCGGTCAGTGGACACTGCAAGAGCTATTGCGGATATTCAAAACCAGAATTCTGCAAGATATAATGATGAGGAATTGTCTCTTCTAACTCCGCAGGTGGATGATAGATTTACAAACATTTCCTTGGGCAAGTGGGGGGGCACACCTCATTCAGAGATTAGTGAGAAATTTCCACAGCAATATCATCGATGGCTAACGGAACCAGAGAAATTAGTAATTCCCGGCGCAGAAACACTCGACAACGTTATGAATCGAACAGTAGCTGCACTAACGGAAATTGTGCAACAATACCAAGGAAAAACGATAGCGATTATAAGTCATAGAGCAGTACTGAAGCCTCTGATAGCGGGAATACTTGGAATAAGGAAACCGTATTTCTGGAAAATTCATTTAGATACTGCGTCGTATTCTATACTAAACTACGATTCTCAAAACGGATTTTGCCTATATCAACATAATTTAAACAGGCACCTTGCAATACTTACAGAGGAGAAAATTTAACTAAAGGGAATAATTTGCAGTAAAATGACCAGTAAATTATACATATTCGGACTTTTATCGATTTTGGTTTTTGCGGGAACCGTTTTCGCAGATACTCCTGGACCATATGCCAGTATGACACAACCACTTCCTGCATCGTGGTCGGGATGTACTTTGCAGGTTATCAAGATTGTTATTAAGGACTCCACCGACGATATCGATACAAGCTCGATAGAAATTCGTGTGGCAGGTTTAAAATACGATTGGGGAGATACGCAATTAGAATGGGATGGTGATTCTGTATTAACTTTCACTCCCGATAGTGTCTTTTCAAATAAGGATACAGTTCTCGTCGAGCTACTCGCTGCAGATGACATCGATGGAAATCCATTACAAGGAGCACCTCGAAGTTGGAAATTTTACATAGATTTGGATTTCCCGTATTTTGTTGCCTCAACACGACATCCATCCCCAGATGAGACCGTCTGTGATGATGTCGATAGTATCGCCATTAAGGTTGTCGATACGACATCCGGGATTCCATTGGATGGTGTTTGTATGTGCTTCAATTCATATTGGTTCACCTGTCCCGATGAACGGTCGTCTGGGTTCTGCTGGCAGCCTACTGTGGATACCAACATCGTATATCGAGATTCGATATTTTTCCTACGCTGGGATCATCTAATAAACAACGGCTATTTTAACGACGAGGATTCGATTGAAGTTTGTCTTCGAAAAGCCGTTGACAAAGTAGGAGTTGGTGCACCAGATATCGGCGCTGTTTGCGGTCCGCACTGGTTTGATACCACGGACACAGATCAATGCTGGACTTTCCTGCGTGATTGTGAGGGTCCAAGATCGTTATTAGTTTTCCCGTCCGATAACGATACTTTTGCATGCGATTCTATTGTTATTCGTTTTGTAGATTATTCTGCAATCGATACAACCAATATACAAATATTCGTAACCGGTGGCGGCATACCGTATATAAGCACATCGGATGTTTTCAATGCAAACTCTACTGGAGACACAGCATTCTACATAGGAAATTTACCTGAAGGAACTGTTGCAGTTCACATAATAAGAACCCGAGATGTCGAAGGCAACTGGCGAACATCGCACCCATGGTGGTATTTCTATGTTGACAAAACGCCACCCATAGTTTCAAATCCATATCCACCTATCAACGGCGTGGCAGCAACATCCGTTCCGTTAATTTCTCTGGATATAAGCGATGTTCGAACCAAAGTTGACAGCTCATCTATTGAACTTGAAGTCGACGGTACGATCTATGATTTGAGCGACACAGCTCTTAGTTGGGATGGTGCTACATTGGAATTCTCATCCACTGTTGCGGGGATAAGTTTTTCTCACAACGATACTGTTAAAGTCTGTCTCGATGAAGCCTGCGATATTGTCAAGGACGAACTATGTGGTCCTAATTGTATTGAAACCCCATACTGCTGGGAATTTACCATCGACATTGTAGGACCTGATGCGGAACTTGTTAGTCCTCCTGAGAGTACCTATTCAGCCTGCGACGATCAGGATTTAATTTTGCGAATTTTTGATTCGAATGGCGTAGATAGTTTTTCTATTGTGTTAGATGTTGACAGCGTTACATACGATTCATTAAATAACTTTACTTATCGCAACGATACTCTTGTGTTTACTCCTCCATTTCCATGGACTGATGGTCAATCGGTATATTGGGAGCTTAAAGAAGCCAAAGACCTCTATGGCAATCCTTTATCAACTTCAATCTCAGGCATATTTTTTATAGATCTATCTCCACCTAAAGTACTGGACATAAAACCAGCAGAATGGACTGTTTTTGGTCCGTCATACATAACATGCATATTCGAAATCGTCGACTCTGGTGCTGGCGTCGACCCATCAACGGCTGAGATAAATGTTAACGGTCATACATATTCCTACCCCTCCGGTTTCACATGGGATGGCTTGCATTTAGGCTTCGACTTGTGCTCAACCGGTCTTAGCTTTACCGATGGTGAGACTGTGTTAGTTTGTCTCGAGATTGGAGACAGTATCGACTCAAATTATTGCGGTCCCAATATTGCTGACACATGCATCCGATACACAACGGATCTTCAAGGACCATTCGCAGAAATGCTGTTCCCACCAGATAGTTCTGTTACTGCATGCTATGACAGCATTGTCAAAATAATTATAACCGATCCTAACAAAATTGATACTACAAGCATCGAGATTTCCATCGATGGCGTAACATATACGCTCGATTCTTCAGAGGTCTTCTTACGTGGAGATACGGTAATTTATCGTCCTTCGACAGCTTTCTCACACGGAGACACCGTTAATGTCGAAGTTTTGGCAGCTAAGGATACATTAGGCAATCCGATAGATTCCGGTTATGCATGGACTTTTTTGGTAGACATAGAACCACCAATATTAGCAAATTATTTCCCACTTAACGGTGAAGCAATAGCCAGCGCATCACCCACAATAAGGATGTGGCTCGAAGATTCTCCGGCTGGTGTCGACACTTTAAGCATCAACATAAGAATCAATGGTATATTATTTCATTGGAGTTCTGCAGGAATGTCATGGTCGTCGGGAGTTATGATTTTCAGTACTGCGGATGTGGGATTGACGTTTGGTGATGCTGAAACAGTGGAAGTATGCTTGGTTAGCGTAACAGATTTGGTTCCGATCTCTCTCTGTGGCGCAAATGCTTATGCACCAGATTCCTGCTGGAAATTTACTATAGATTTAATGGGACCAGCATCCGAACTCATACTCCCAGATGACGGTTCATATTCCTCTTGCGATTCGCAAGAGATTCGAGTTAGAATTTTCGATATAGAAGGCATTTTTGCAGATAGCACAGCAATTCGAATAAACGACGATACTCTTCGAGCATGGCTCGGTGAACTCGTAACCTTTGGCGATACTGCGATTTACATCCCCACATCAGCTTTCAGCGATGGCGAAGTTGTTGAGGTTCAGGTTGTGTTAGCTGTGGATTCCCTTGGAAATAGGAGCACCAGCGGGGATATTTGGCAATTTACAATCGATATTTCGCCACCTGTTTGGTTTGATACTGATCCTCCCCCGGATACTTTCCTATCCTCGGCAACGCCAGTTATAACTTTGGGCGTAATCGACTCCCTATCTGGCGTCGACACAGCCACTTTTGCAGTAAGAGTTAACGGCACAGATTACACAGGATCAGATGCCGGAATAAGCTACACAACACCGTATTTTACACTTGACCTTGGCACAATGGGGTTTTCGTTTAGTGATGACGACACGGTGGAGTTCTGTTTTGATTCTGTTGCTGACTATGCTCGATATTGCGGAAAAAATTACCTCTATCCCGACAGTTGTTTCAATTACTACATAGACCTTTCCGGTCCCGTTGCACAACTTGTTTTCCCCGATTCAGGAGCATTTTTCGGTTGCCGTTCGGGAACGCTGATGATAACGATAACAGACAATTTCGCCGTAGATACAACAACGATTCGGCTTTCCGTGGATGGAATAACATATTCTCTTTCACACTCTGAGCTATGGTTTTCCGGGGATACTCTATATTTCACACCCTCGACACCCTTCGAACATGGAGACACAATTGTCATACAACTTACCAATGCTGACGATCTGGCTGGGAATTCGCTTACATCTGGCGGACCGTGGAATATCATAATAGATCTTGAAGGACCAGAGATTACCTCGATTGTGCCACCTTCAGGATCGTTCTTGATATCCACATCGGATACGATAACAGCAACAATAGTAGATTCCGGAGCCGGTGTGGATTCGAGTTCACTGAGGATTTATGTGGCGGATACGCTTGTTAGTATTGGTTATTTCTATAATTCAATAACAGGTAGAATAGTGTTTATCCCTAACAATGCAGGATTTACATTTTCGTCGGGAGAATCTTTAAGGATTTGTTTTGGTGGTAGTGATCTCGTTAAAGTTGACTACTGTGGACCTAATATCGGAGACACAACTTGTGCAACTTACATATTCGACCTCGAGGGTCCTGTCGCTTCTTATATCGAGCCATTCGATAGCGCATATACATCCTGTGACGATCAAAAAATCCTTGTAAAACTAACCGACGACTTTGCAGTAGCAACTGCATCGATAAACCTTCGAGTTAACGGCGTAAACTATGTAATAACCGATCCTGAATTAACATACACAGACGATTCGCTATTGATATTCACGCCTTCCAGTGCATATCCCGAGGGAGAGATAACCGTTACTTTATGGGGTGTAGTGGATCATGTGGGCAACGCAATGGATAGCGATTCGTTGGTTTTCATATTCTTCACCGATTATTCTCCTCCATATATAACATCGTTAAGCCCAGTTATGGGAAACATTTTCACTGCTACACCAACATTTAGGATTGGGCTTGCGGATGCCGGTTCAGGCATTTTCGATTCATCGATCGTAATATCGTTAAACGGGATCCCGTTATCTCTGAGTTCCGGTTGCCTTGAATGGGACGATAGCATTGCCACATTAACACCTCTCGATTGCGGAATTAGCTTCGAAGATGGTGATACGCTCAGATTGTGCATTATAGCCAAGGACAAACCGGATTTCTGCTCATCTAACGAAATGACATATACATGCTGGAATTACAATTTTTCGACCAGAGGACCAGCTGTTACTGTAATCGAGCCTTTGGACGGAATTGTTTCTGCCTGTGAGGACCAAGGAATTATATTTAAAATAACCGACGGCAACGGTGTAGATGCATCGACTATAGTACTCTCGGTTAATGGCACGGATTACGATACTACTGACAGCGAACTCACGTTCCACGATGATACGTTAAAATTTGCTCCTTCAACAGACTGGTCGGATGGCGATACAGTAGTAATAATTCTGAAATCCGCCGACGACATGCTTGGCGTCGTAAGTCCAGATGTCCCTGAGACAGTTGTCTATTACATAGATCTTTCACCACCTTATGTCGATGACGTTATACCTCCTGCTATGACAGCTTTCGCATCTGGTGATTCAATTATAACAATTATTCTCATCGATGACATTGCAGGAGTTAATCCTTTCAGCATAATACTGAGTATTGG
>JAUXEQ010000166.1 GCA_030620455.1 bacterium
ATTAGTCACAACACCTCCTATTTATCACTTTGCAGAGAGGAATAATTTATAAAAATTTTTACATAAATCCTAATACCATAAATCTGTTTTATTAATCATAAATGTTTGGTCTATTAAGATAAGCAGTTAAATTATAAAAGATGTTAGATGTGTCAAAGAAAAAGTTTAAATTAGCTAAGGAATGATATTAATTAATCCACTCATATTTAAATTTCAACAATAGTCTGTCTTGACAAATCATTGTCATATCGGTATAGTGAGTTGAAAAAAACGGGAGGAGTAATGAAAAACGAATCACGAAAAGTAAATCCGACGGCATTAATTACAGGTATAACAGGGCAGGACGGTTCATATCTCGCAGATTTTCTCCTTGAAAAAGGATATAAAGTCTATGGAATGGTTCGTCGTAATTCAACTGAAAATTTCGAGCGAATAGAACATATTAGAGACAAAATAACTCTGGTTCAGGGTGATTTGCTCGACCAGATGTCAATGAACTCATTGATAAGGCATTACAAACCGGATGAGGTTTACAATTTGGCAGCGCAATCTTTTGTTCCTACATCGTGGGATCAACCGGTCTATACGGGTGAAGCCACTGGTTTAGGTGTAACTCGCTTACTTGAATCTATTCGATATAATCTACTCGAAACGAGATTCTATCAGGCTTCCTCATCGGAGATGTTTGGTCGTGTGCGTGAGATACCGCAAAATGAAAATACACCATTTTATCCGCGCAGTCCTTACGGTGTGGCTAAGGTTTATGGGCACTTTATCACTGTGAATTATCGAGAAAGCTATGGGCTTTTTGCTGTATCGGGAATTTTATTTAATCATGAATCACCTCGACGTGGTAAAGAGTTCGTTACGCGAAAGATAACCGACGCTGTCGCTCGAATAAAATACGGGCTTCAAGACGTTTTACGGCTTGGCACTCTGGATGCAAAACGCGACTGGGGTTTTGCTGGTGACTATGTGGAGATGATGTGGAGAATGCTTAATCTTCAGGATGAACCAGAAGATTTCGTTGTTGGCACTGGGATAGCGCATTCAGTTCGAGAGTTTGCTACGATTGCATTCAATTATGCTGGTTATGATATAGTTTGGGAGGACGAAGGATATGAGGAAAAAGGTTTAGACAGGAAAACCGGTGATGTATTGATAGTTGTGGATCGAAAATATTTCAGACCGGCTGAAGTTCATCAACTCCTTGCAGATCCAACAAACTCACTGAAAAAGCTTAATTGGTCTCCTAAAGTGAAGTTCGAGCAGTTGGTTTGTATGATGGTAGATTCTGATATGAACTGCATCGAGAGACTTCTAAAGAAGTAATAGCAATAAATTTCCCGCAGATTTTCAAGATTTGGGAGGTTTCCGATAGATATGAAAATATTTATTACGGGCATCGAGGGTTTCGTTGGCGGTTATCTTTTGGATGAGTTGCTAAAGAACGGTCATGAAGTTGCTGGGTATCATTTCCTCGAGGATGTTCCCAAGAAAGTTCGAAGAACTGGTATAGAACTCATTCGCGGTGATGTTTCAAATAGGGAATCCTTTTACGAAGCCTTGAATCGCTCAAAACCTGATGCTGTAATTCATCTTGCTGCGATATCTTTTGTGCCTTATGCGCACAGTAACCCAAGTTTAACATGGAAGGTCAACCTATGGGGTACATTGAATCTTTTGGAGTGGATTCGGAATTATTCGCTAAATACATTCGCTCTAATAATATCGACTGGAGAGATATACGGTTCTCCGATATCCGATGAAGAACTTCCACTAACGGAAAACTCATCCTTTCGTCCGAATAATATATATGCAACCACAAAAGCCGCAACAGATCTGGCGGCTCAGCAATATCAAAAAGTATGGAAATTAAATGTAACAATAGCACGTTCTTTCAACCATATAGGTCCGGGACAAGGAGAGGTTTTCGTTACTTCCGCATTCGCAAAACAGATCGCACAGATAATGTTGAATAAACACGCACCGGAAGTTAAGGTGGGCAATCTCTCGGCTTATAGAGATTTCTCGGACGTTCGCGATGTAGTCCGAGCGTACAGGTTAATTGTTGAAGCCAAGAAACCTTATATTTTTAATATATGTAGTGGTAAGCCAGTTCGAATAGGCTCAATTCTCGATACACTCATAGAATATGCAAATACCAACATAAAAATTGAAAAAGATCCTTCAAGATTACGTCCGATAGACACGCCTATGGTTTACGGCAGTCACGAAAAGATAACCAATACACTTGGCTGGGAACCGGAAATTCCACTATCTAAATCGCTGAGGGATATATTGGATTACTGGCTTAAGGCTTTGTCGTAGTATTGAAAACTACAATTATTTTGGTTAAATACTTGTTTTTCTATGTATAAGTGATTTCCATAATATACAGTGTCATTTCTTTTAACCAAAAAACTTGACATTTTGTAGTATGCAGGATTTAATTTGAAATAATGTCAAACAGGAGCTCTGATAATGAAAATAGCAATAGGCAATGATCGTGCAGGTTTCCAGCTTAAGGAATTTATCCGCGATAAACTTCGACAACAGGGCATTCAGATTGAGGATTTCGGTTGTCATTATCCTACACCACACGATTATCCAGTGTATGCATTAAAAGTGGCAAAACGAGTTGCACTTGAAGAGTTTGATTATGGGATATTGATTTGCGGTACAGGTATTGGTATGTCTGTGTCTGCTAATAAGATAAAAGGAGTTCGAGCGGCACTTTGTTCGAATACCCAATATGCTGAATTATCTCGGAGACATAACAATGCCAACGCGCTCTGCCTTGGTGGACGAATGACTGAACCGTATATTGCGCTGGAAATTGTGAAAAAATTTATTTCAACTCCGTTCGATGGTGATACGCCAGCCGGTCAACGTCACAAAAGACGAGTGGAAATGATCGATTCAATTGAAAATTAATTAGCTAGGTTATAAAAACTTATGGAGGTAAAAATGTTCTTGGAGTATCTAAAAGAAACCGATCCAGAAATTTTTGAGGCTACATGGAAAGAGCTAAAACGCCAAACCGACGGGCTGGAACTTATAGCCTCGGAAAACTATACATCGTATGCTGTTATGGCTGCTACAGGTCTCATAATGACAAACAAATATGCTGAGGGTTATCCTGGGAGACGTTACTATGGTGGCTGCGAGTTTGTAGACATAGCAGAGTCTCTTGCGAGGAAACGAGCAAAGGAATTATTCGGTGCTGAGCATGCTAACGTCCAGCCGCACAGCGGTTCCCAGGCGAATATGGCAGTATATTTTACTTGTCTTAAGCCCGGAGATACTATTATGGGACTCAAGCTCACTCACGGCGGACACCTGACACATGGTCATCCGGTAAATTTCTCGGGTTTTTTGTATAATGTGGTGCATTATGGTGTTGACAAAGAAACCGAAATGCTGAATTACGATGAAATTAGAAAACTTGCAATTGAACATAAGCCGAAACTTATTATGACTGGTGCGTCGGCATATCCTCGTTTCTGGGATTTCGATAAATTCCGTGAAATAGCAGATGAGATTGGTGCAGTTTTAGTGGCGGATATGGCTCATTTTGCTGGGATGGTTGCAGCTGGTATTCATCCTAGTCCTGTTCCAAAATGCGATTTCGTTACATCGACGACACACAAAACTCTTCGCGGACCTCGAGCGGGATTTGTTTTGTGCAAGGAGGAACACAGAAAAGCGTTGGACAAAATAGTCATGCCAGGCATGCAGGGCGGACCGCTTATGCATGTTATTGCAGCGAAGGCTATCGCGTTTAAGGAGGCTATGACTATCGAATTCAAAGAATACCAAAAGCAAACCGTTGCCAATGCCTCTGCAATGGCAGATGAGTTTGGAAAGACTGGTATTAGAATCGTATCTGGTGGAACCGACAATCACCTTATGCTTCTTGACCTCAGGGCGTTGGATATAACAGGCAAGGCTGCGGAGGAGGCATTAGGCAAAGCTGAAATAACAGTTAATCGCAATACGATTCCGTTCGATCCACAGAAGCCATTTATTACAAGTGGTATGAGGATTGGAACGCCTGCTGTAACAACACGTGGTATGAAAGAAGAGCAGATGCGTGAGATTGCGCAGTTAATCCATAAAATTCTGGTCAACATCGAGGATGAAGTTGTTATAGCAAATGTTAAGAATAAAGTTCTCGAGCTTTGTGAAGCGTTTCCGCTTTATCCTGAGTTAGTAACGGATATGGGAAAAATGATTTGAAATTTATCTCGACTATTCTTGCAACTCCTTTCTTCCCAATCAGAAAGGGAAACCTGTGATAACCTCTTTTCTTTACCCTCTCCTTGGGGAGAGGGTGACTCCGATGTTAATCGGAGTCGGGTGAGGGGATGAAAATAAACGATTCGACATTAGTCAGAGTCGGGTGATGAACGATAAAAAAATAGGTTGCAGGAAACTAATAAATATCCTGCAACCTCTGGACAACAA
>JAUXEQ010000266.1 GCA_030620455.1 bacterium
CTGTAAACGAAAATATTGTTAGCTTTCGCTTTTCTGTCATAATATTGCCCTTATATGAAATAACTTATTTACCACTTTCCTATGTATAAATTACTATAGTAATCGAATTTTTAAACTATCTATTCAAAAACGACTTAATTCTTTGCAAGTTCGACAGCTTTTTTAACCACATCATCCATCGAGGAGAAAACGTGAATTTTCGCCTTCTTAAGAATTTCACGACCCTTATCCTCATTCGTGCCAGTTAATCGTGCAATAATTGGAATAGTTGGTTTAAATTCCTCGATAGCCTCGACCAAACCGTTAGCGATATCGTCACAACGAGTTATTCCACCGAAGATATTAAACAAAATAACCTTAACTTTTGGATCGCGTGTTATTATTCTCAATGCAGAGATAACTTTCTTAGGGTTAGATGAGCCACCTACATCGAGGAAATTGGACGGTTCGTCTCCATAGTGTTTAACTAAATCCATGGTTGCCATTGCCAGCCCAGCACCATTGACAACGCAACCTATATTGCCAGTTAACTTCACAAATGACAATCCAGCGGATTTAGCCTCGAGTTCCTCAGGGGTGCTTTCGTCGGGATCACGCCAGCTCTCAAGTTCAGGATGTTTCATCAGTCCGTTGTCATCCAGAACTATCTTAGCATCGACGCAAATAAGTTGTCCCTGTGGTGTTAATACCATAGGATTTATTTCAGCCAAACTTGCATTAACTGATATAAATGTATTATATAGCTTTTGAAGCATGTCGATTCCCTGCTTTATAACATCGGGATTGTCGTATATTTTCTCTATAAGATACCTTGCCGCATACGGTCTCAATCCTAAGAACGGATCGGCGTATACCTTGAAAATTTTCTCTGGAGTATTTCGAGCTACTTGCTCGATATCCACACCACCCTCAGAGGAAGCCATTATTACCACTTTTTTGCTTTTCCTATCCAGGATAACACCGAAATATGCTTCATGACGGATGTCTACAGCTTTTGTCACCAGAACTTTTTTAACTTTTAATCCTTTAATATCCATACCAAGTATCTTCTGGGCAATTTCCCTTGCTTCCTGAGGAGTCTTTGCCAATTTAACACCGCCAGCTTTGCCGCGACCTCCCACCAGCACTTGAGCCTTCACCACAACCTTTCCGTTATATTCATGTGCTATATCGAAAACTTCGTCCGGCGTTTTGGCAACCTTACCCTCTTGTACATTGCAACCGTTTCTTCTGAAAAGCTCCTTTGCTCGATACTCTTGCAGTTTCATACATGCTCCTTATCTTATTGCATATCTTAAAGATGCAATTTAATCGTCGTGTTTCAATTTAAAAATCAAATTCAAATTTAATCTCCATAAAGACAATACAATCATATTTGTGAAAATATAGAATAAAGAAACCCTATAACTACTTTACTCCAATCTTTTTTTAACAAATGCGATCTAAAAGCATCCGCTCTACTTTGGTACCAATATTTCTTAAGAATAATATTTGAACCACAAAACTCCAAAAAAAACAGTACTTTCCACTTCCTAAAAACAGTTTTGCAAAACATTTTAGAATAGTATATTCTGCAACTGAGAAAATATATGTTGGAGGTATGTAGTGAGGGGAAGATTTTTTTTATTAACATTTCTTTTAATTATTCTTTTGTTTTCACAACTGTGGTGCTCACCACTGTGGATACACCTGACATTGCCTCGCTCACCTGTGGATTTCGCTTTAGCTGGTTCAATTCCAATGGCTTGGTCAAATCCCGCAGCGGTTAGCGATAAAGTTTTCCAGGTTTCCACAGGATATTCAACGCGATTTGGAGATGAGAGCGAGAATTACGCTTTTGTTTCCTATAAATGGAGGGACAATATTGGTGTTTTTGCTCGAGCTAATTTTAACACAGTATCCAACATAGAAGCGCGAATATATCCTACAGATTGTCCAGATTATTATTTCTCAGCACAAAGTTCGGACTTCATGTTAGGCGCTTCATATCATATCAGTGAATTTGTTTGGATTGGTGCATCTACAAAGTACGTTTACGAATCATTGGAATTTGAAAAGGTTGAAGGTTATGCATTTGCATTAGGAGCCAGCGTTCAGAAGGGTAAATTTAACTATGCAGTCTCCATAGATAACATAGGTAAATCACAGAGATTTATTGAATATTATTATCCCATGCCCACTGTTTTAAGACTTTGGGCAGGCTATGAAAGCGATTTCTATAGAATAGGCGTTTCGTATTCAAATTTCTCAGATTTGCCCGATTATTCTTCAGTAGGACTGACTGTAACACCAGTGCAATGGATTTCGCTTCACGCCGGTTATGTCATTCATCACGACACAAGATCGTTTTCCGTAGGTACTTCGATAAAATGGACACGATTGGCTGTAGATTATTCCATTGCCGCCTTTGGTGAGCTTGGATATGCGCATAATTTCGGCATAAGTTACTGCTACATTCAACCTGATTAATTTAAACAGTGCTTTATCAATAGACAAATATATATTTAAATCATGATGAAAATGATGAGAATATGGCAATTCCACTCGATTATTACATTAATATTAGGCGTAATTTGTTTCTCAAACGCACAGACAAAAGAATATATATGGTTTATTCCAGAGCATGATGTAATAACTTCTTCGTTTGGAGAGTTTCGAGTGGGACACTATCATGCAGGGATCGATATCCGCGCAAATTCGGGCACTCCCATTGTAGCTCCTGCAAATGGTTGGATCAGACGAGTTACTGTTACTCCCTGGGGCTACGGAAAAGTTCTGTATTTCTCGTTCGAGGATACTTTTACCGCTGTCTATGGGCATCTATCCTCTTTTGCCGAACCTATGCGTTCAAGAGTTATTAACAACCAGTACAGTCGAAAATCGTATTGTGCCGATGTATGGTTTAGTAAGTTAGAGTTATTTTTCC
>JAUXEQ010000089.1 GCA_030620455.1 bacterium
TTCACCCTTTGCGCTGATATTACAAAGGGAAGACGACCCTCATTTGAGAATGCAATGGAGCCAGTTGAGGCTAAAAAGTTATTTAAAGTTTTTGTAGAAATGCTCAGAGCTAAAGGAGTATATGTTGAAACCGGTGTTTTTGGCGAATACATGAATGTTAAAATCCTAAATGATGGTCCGGTTACAATTTGGATCGATAGTAAAGCTAAAAGAAGTAAACAATAAGCGTGTAATTTGATAGGTTAAATAAAGGATAGAAAAAGGTTATATAAATTAAATTGCATTTTTAATAACTGATAAAATATTATAATTAAAAATGCGAACCCTTTTTAGGCGTACTTACTGTGAGCTTTTTGCGACCTCTTCTGCGTTTTCTATTTAAAATTATTCTCCCCGATTTTGTGGACATTCTTAACCTGAAGCCGTGTTTTCTTCTTCTCTTTGTATTACTAATCTTTGTTATTCTCATTCATATCCCCTTTGATAGAATGCTTCTAAATAATGTTGGTGTTATTTTATGTCAAGGAATAAGTTCATTTAAACCGCTCAAAGCCTGATTTGCAAGTTCAAAATCTGGATTAATTTCGATAGCTCGTTGTAAGTATTTTTTAGCAACGGTGTAGTTTCCCTTGCGAGCCATAACTGATGCGAGATTGAATAGGAATTCAGGTTCTGAAAAACCTAAATTTTCCGCTTTAATCAAGTATTTATATGCCGAATCCGCTTCATCTTTTGCAAGATAAAGAGCTCCTAATGCCGCATAACCCGAATAAAAAGTAGTATCAATTTCAACAGATTTGAGCAATATGTCTTGTGCGTTATCATAGTTTCCCTTTCGAACTTCTATCTGAGCTAAGTTATATAGAGCCCATGCTCTGGCTCGGTTTCTTGATGCTCCCAATCCAACTTCTTCGCTGTATATTGTGCCCATATCGTAAAGTTCTATTAATTCGCTTTCCTCTGAATAAGCGGCATTAATAAAGAACGACTCGGCTCCCGCAGTATCGAATAAGGCTAATCGTAATATTCCGAATAAATTTAAAATCCTTGGATTTGATTTAAATGTCGCATACACAAAATTTGCTATCGAATCAGCTTTTATGAATTTATCATCAGAATAGAGTGAAATAAGATAATTATAGGTTACTCCGGGTTCTTCTGAGCATTTTTCGAATCCCTTTTTGCCATAGTAAATTGCAGAATCCATTTCACCAATGAGTCGCTTTACAACGCCTAAATTACTTAATGCTCGACATATTTCCCCTTCATTATCAATTTCTTTTCGGAAATAATACTCAGCAGAATCGTATTGAGCATTTTTAAAAAAATACGCTCCAATATGTAAATTGACTCCTCTCATTTTATTATTAATTGAAATGGCTGATCTATATTCCTTTATAGCGAGAGAATCATTTCCGCTTCTAAGATAAACATTACCGAGCGAAAACCTTGAAAGTGAATTTTCGCTTTTTTTAGCTGACAAAAATGAAACATGTAACAATGCGAATAATACTATAAATGATATAAATGCTACAAAAGATCTTCTTTTTACAGAATTATAGATCGTTCTCATCCCAAAACCAGCTGGGACAATTAACATTGGGATTATAGGAAGTCTGAACCTTGAACATACGAAAAACAAAACGATTACGATCATATAAATTATCGATGACCACAGAAAGAGCTTTTTTAATTCGAAACAAGCACCAAAAAAACCTATAATTGCAAGTGAAAATATTAATGGCCAACCAATCCACAGTATGTATTTCAGAAATGAACCTTTCAGAAGGAAGTAAATGTTCCCATTGTTGCCTATTTCATATGCACTAACTAATAATACTATTTTTTGAAAAAAGAGAATAACAGCCGATTTCGGGTATTTTTTCCAGAATTGTAATCCTTTTTTGAAATAAAAATTTGATATTTCCGATGGCTTAAGTTCTCGATCCTCAACTTTTTCGGCTAGAGTTTTACATTGTCTATATTGCCAGTTCCAACCAAATTCCGGTACAATCGCTGATGAGCCATCGCTCAGTGGATTATTACCTATGTAAAAGTTTATTCCACCCTGTGAAGCAATAAGAACTTTATCACCGCAAAACAAATTTGACAGGGCAACAGGAATAATAGGAATAATAGCGAATAATAGTATAAAAGATGCCTTAAGTTTCAGTTTCGGTAACAAAAATATAATGAAAATCGGAATGAGAATTAGTATTGTTGGTCTCAAGGTCGCAAGTAATCCAAGTAGTATTCCAGGTACAATCGTTTCTTTCCATGAGTTTTTAATCCGAGTTAAAAAATATAAAAGCCATGGAATTAATGCTGTGAACACTGAATCAAGGAGAAGTCTGGACTCGAAAAATATCTGGATGGGACAAATCGCCCATAAAATTGTTGTCAAATTTGCCCATTTGTTTTTTCCAAGCGTTCTCCTGCATAGAAAGTAAATAGGTATTATCGATGATAGTCCTATCAAATTCTGAATGATTCTTGGTGCCCAACTATTATAATGGAAAACTGAATAAATAGCAGCAAGGAAATATGGGTATAATGGAGCCCTAAAAAAAACTCCCTTTGGAATTATAGATAATCCAATAATGCTCTTTGCCCAAATGTGGTGAAATAATTCGTCAAGATAAAGTCCGTTCCAATATGGTGTTTGGTTCCAGAAAACTATATGAATAACTCTTAGTATAAGACCTAAAACAATGATTATTGCGAGGGTATGTTTTCTAAAAATGTTTTTCAATTATTCATTATGACTAAATTTTCGAACTCCTAAGAAATAAGCTTTTGAATAGCATCCTTTGCTGCGTTTTGTTCTGCTTCTTTCTTTGTGTTTCCTAATCCTACACCAAGCATTTTATCCTCGATAAAAACAGCAATTTTAAAAAAAATCTTATGTTCTGGTCCCTCAGTTGAAAGTACTGTATAAATAGGTTGAGAACCATCCGATTGAAGAATTTCGAGTAATTTACCCTTATAGTTAATAAGATTAGGAGACTTAAGAAGTATATCCATGTATGATAAGATACATTTTTCAACAAATTTCCGAGCAGAATTTAACCCACTGTCAATATAAATAGCCGCTATCAAAGCCTCCAGAACATCACTGAGTATCGAATCCGAAATTTCATTATTATCGATGGTATTTCCAGTTCTAAGGAATTTCCCGAGTCCGAGTATCTTAGATATTTTTGCGAGCGCAATGCTACTAACTATAGTTTGTCTTAGGGATGTGAGTTCACCTTCGTCCGCTTCTGGATAGATTTTAAACAGATAGTCGCTGACTATAAATGCCAATATTGAATCTCCTAAAAATTCTAATCTTTGGTATGAATTCTTGTGATATTTAGTCGCAGAAGAATGTGTTAATGCTAATTTTAGGTACTTTTTCCTTTTGAATTTATAACAAATTATTTTTTCAATAGGGGTTGCTTTTCTAATCATATACCCTAATTTTTAATTTACTTAAATGTGATTTTTATAAAAAGAAATATTTTACTATTATTTATGATTTACTAATATATTAAATGAAGCAATGAACTCGTAAACTATGATCCTTCCCACTTTTTAAGAACTATTGTAGCATTATGACCTCCAAAACCGAATGAATTAGAAATAGCAATTCTCGGGTGTGCAGTAATATTTTCAGTCGTGATATTTAAACCTTCACACTCGGGAATAGGATTATCTAAATTAATTGAAGCATGTATTATACCAGTTTTAAGTGTCATAATAGTGGCAATAAGTTCAGTCGCTCCCGCAGCACCAAGCATATGTCCTATCATAGATTTAGTAGAGTTAATAATAGGTTTTTCCTTATTTATGCCAAAAACAGTTTTGATAGCCTTTAATTCACTTATATCACCTGCTAATGTTGAGGTGCCATGCGCGTTTACATAATCTACGTCCTCCACATTAATATTCGCAGATTCAATAGCACCAAACATAGACTCCGCAGCACCTAAACCATCGGGATGAGGTGCAGTAATATGAAATGCATCAGCATTAGCTTTATATCCAATAATTTCAGCGAGTATCTCTGCTTCTCTCGATCTGGCATTCTCAAGTTTTTCTATAATAAGAATACCTGCTCCTTCAGCAATAAGAAAACCATCCCTATCCATATCGAAAGGTCTCGATGCACAAGTAGGATCGTCATTCCTCGTTGTTAAAGCCTTTGCTTTGCAAAATGCACTGTATGCGAGTGTATGTATCGGCGCTTCAGATCCTCCAGCAACCATAATATCAGCGACACCTTCACGAACCATTCTATAAGCCTCACCTATTGCATGTGCACCTGATGCACAAGCACTGGTGATGCAATAATTAGGTCCTCTAAGATTATATCTTATTGCTACTAATGCTGAAGCAACATCTGGAATCATCATAGGAATTGTGAATGGGCTAACTTTTCTAATCCCTCGTTTAAGAAGAATTTCATAGTTGGAGAGCAAAGTAATAATTCCACCGATTCCGGAACCAATAATAACACCTGTTTTTTTTGGATTGATAGAATCTGAAGTTAATCCTGCATTTTTAATCGCTTGATCGGACGCTACAATAGAAAACTGAGCGAATAAGTCGAGGCGTCTTGCTTCTTTGGGATCGATAGATACAGCAGGATCAAAATTCTTTACTTCACCCGATATTTTTGAAGGCATATCAGTTACATCAAAACGAGTAACTTCACCAGCTCCGCTTTTTCCCAAAAGTAAGTTGTGCCAAAAAGTTTTGGGGTCGTTACCTATTGGAGTAATAGCCCCGGCCCCAGTAATTACCACTCTATTCGACATAAATTGATCCTAATTATTCGGATGCTTTGGACTTTAAATAATTAATAGCTGCACCAACAGTCGTTAGCTTTTCTGCTTCTTCATCAGGTATCTCAACATCAAATTCTTCCTCCAAAGCCATAACTAATTCAACAGTGTCCAGTGAATCAGCACCAAGATCATCAATAAAATGTGCATCTTCTACAATTTGATCCTCACTTACACCAAGCTTGTCGATGATTAGGTCTTTCACTCTAGATTCGATGTTCATATATCCTCCATTTTTTTCTAATATGCTTAGACAAGTTATCAATCCTAAAAATTGTGTCAATAATTTTTGTTTAAAAAAAAATAAATATCATTTATGTCAAGTGATTTTAATCTATATACTAAGTTAATAATATAATTATAGAAACAAATGATTCTTTTATATTTTCTTTTTATTGCTTAAAAAGGAATGTAAATAAACCCAAATGAATTTATTGAAAAATCTCTCAAAATTATTGGAAATTATGTTTAAGGTTTTGCATTTAGCAAAATTCTTTATTATAATATAACACAATTTATTGTATTGTATTAATTATCAAGAAATATTTTTGGCATAAATATTGCGGTATATTTATTGGAATTTTATAGGTATTTGAGGAGGCAGGATGAAAAGAAAGGAGATTACAACCACAAGAAGAATTATCAACAAAAAAGGATTTACTCTTATAGAAATAATGGTTACGCTTGTAATTGTGGGAATTTTAGCAGGATTATCCATTACGTCCTTTAGGAATACCGCCGCAAGAGCAAAACAAGCAGAAGCAAAAATCATTTTAGCTTCGATAAGAAATTCAGTAGACGAAACAATAAGTCTTTATGGCGGAATCCCAGGTTATTGGCAATGGTTCCCAGTTGGTGGTTACCAGTGGTGGATACCAGAAAAATATAGATGGATGAATTTATGGGTATGGGTTGGTGGAAGTTGGCCTACAGGAAGTTGGCAAATGATAAGATATGATAAACCAACTGCTGTGCCTTATTATGAATTCTTTGTTATTAATGGATCATGCCCATTGGAAGCTACATATGCAAAATCGACATTTGAAAGATCGATCGATAGATTCTTAGCATCAGTTTTACCAAAGAATCTTCTAGCAGATGATCCTCCTGATTGGGAAGAATGGTGGAATCAATGGTATACTCCATATCATAGAGAATTCTGGCTTATTGCAGATCCTTATATGAGTAAAGACAATAGCCTGCAAAAAAAGGACAAAGTAATTTTAACAAGCACTGGAAAGCTTTTCACCGTTCCGTATAAAGATTTTCCCGGTAGATGGTGGTTCTATCATTTAGATGATTGAGCATACTTGAAAACTAAAAATTTCGTCTTTTAGCATATTACTACTATTTATTATTTTTAGGGAATTCATGTTTTGTCTAACAATTTGTTTGCGTTGTTTTTTTAATTTTTTATATTGATTTTAATAGAGCAATCTTATACAGCTCTTTGTTATTTATAGTAAACATACTCGATTATAATGTGATGAAAAACTGCCTAAAAATATTAATATTTACAACAATTATTTTATCTCTACTCTCAATTTTTTCTTGCAGTGGTAAGAAGACTATAAAGGAAAAGAATATTCAGAAGGTTAGTATAGATATCCCCACTTTATACAAAGTCATTGAAGCTTATTCTGAGTTAAAACAAGCAATCGAAGACGAGAA
>JAUXEQ010000245.1 GCA_030620455.1 bacterium
ATAGTCGTAAGTGAATTAATAGAACAACCGATAAGAATTAACTTTTTGTTAACGTTTATTCTTTTGTTTCTTCAACTTTCAGAATCATTTGTTTTACATCGACAACTTTAACTGTCGTTCCTTTTGGAATATTGCTGTCAGCCTTTGCAATCCAAATTTCGCCATGAACAAAAACTTTGCCTTTTTGCTCTGGAGAAATCTCAATTTCAACTTCTCCAATTACTCCAATAATCGATGCCAAACCTGTTATGGGACGTTTTTTTTGAGTTCTTATCGCCTTAAAGACTATGAACGCAAAAAACAGTGCAATTATCAATATAGTAGGTAAAATAGTCCATAAGTCGATTCTCAACGCAGGTTCATTACTCGAGGTCAGCATAAACGATCCTAACACCAATGATACCAATCCACCGCCAAAAAGAAGACCAAATCCCGGCATTTTTACCTCCAATATAAACATTATAATTCCAGCTATTATTAAAAGAATACCGACATAGTTAACCGGTAATATTTGAAATGCGTATGCAGCACCCAAAATGGATATTACGCCAACTACTCCAGGAAGAACAGCCCCAGGATTGTGAAGTTCAAGATATAATCCTAACAATCCAGCCATTAAAAGGAGATATGCAACGTTTGGATTGAGAAGGTTATGCAGAAATTTCTCCTGTAGAGACATAATAATTCTTTTTTTATTCAAATGCTTCGTATCGAGAATCTTGACTGTATCACCAATTTCAATTTCCAAACTGTCCAGATCTTTGAGAAGTTCGTCAATATTTTTGGCAATAATCTCTACGACTCCTAACTCGAAAGCTTCTTCAGCGGTAATAGAGACAGATTTTCTTACAGCATCCTCAGCCCACACCTCGTTTCTGCTTTTGTGAGCGGCAAGCGATCTAATCCAAGCTACTGCATCATTTGTAATTTTCTCCATCATTGTGGAACTTGTGTCTGTGCCGGGAGTTCCCATAGCAACAGGAGCAGCAGCACCTATCCGAGTTCCGGGAGCCATAGCCGCTACATGAGATGCCATAGTTATAAAAACACCAGCTGAAGCTGAACGTGCTCCGGTTGGGTATACGAATGCAACTACGGGAACATTCGATCTTAAAATATCATCCACAATGTCTTTTGTAGCGGTGAGAAGTCCTCCCGGAGTATCGATGATAATAAGAATTAACTCGGCGTTTTGGACATTGGCTTTTTTAATTCCTTTGGAAAGGTACCCAGCCATAGGTGGATCGACATTTCCATCGAGTTCGAGAATTATGACCTCCGAGCTCATCGAAAGTCCGAATAATGCAATAATTAATATGTAAAATATTTTCTTCATTGAAACTTGCCGATTACAAAATGATACTTAATTGTAATTTAATATTTCTCCAATTAATACAATAACATCTTTTTTGTGTTTTATCAAATGTTTAAAGTAAATTTTATCTTTTTTGAGAAGAATTGTCCTTAAAATCCAATTTATACCTCAAAAATTGTGTATAAATATTTTTCCAAATTAGGTGTTTGATTTGCTTGAATTAACTTTTCAATACGGTTTTAACAGGTATATTTATGAAATTTATATCGAATAGACTCAAACAAAGGTGTAGATAATGAATGTAATAAAAATTCTAGAGAAATTAGTGGAGTTCAAAACCGATTCCACCACTTGCGACGATTACCAACCTTGCGCAGATTATATATGTGAAGTACTTGAATTTTTAGACTTCGATGTTCAGATAATCGATGGAAATGCACCCGATGGCAAACCAAGACCAAATGTTCTGGCACAGAGGATGGTTGGTGCAGAGCATACGATGCTTTATGCTGCTCATTTCGTTGTAGTTCCTCCGGGAAAAGAGTGGTTAACCGACCCATATAAGCTAACTGAAAAGGATGGCAAGCTATACGGTCGTGGAGCATCCGATGATAAGGCTGCTATTGCGGCTTTTCTCGAAGCTACCAAGGATATGAAGCCTAAAATTAATATAAAGGTTATGTTTAACTGTGATGAGGAAGTTGGAGCGAAATACGGTCTCGGATATTGCGCGGAACACAAAAAAGACTGGTTGAATGGTATAACATTAACTTGGATAGCTGACGCATCAACACACATGATATCTATAGGCGCCTCAGGTGTTCTGGGTGGCAAAGTTATTGTAAAAGGACTGGGAACTCATGCGGGTTATAACTTTAGAGGTAAGAATCCTATTAATATGTTGGTTAAGTTTCTTGCCGAATTGGAGAAATACGATGATATGGGTAAGGAAAAGCTCTCTATCGCATCGTCACCTCCGGGATGCCCCATTCCCAAAGTTTGGAAGAGATTCAGCATTACGATGCTCAAGGCAGGTTATCAGACCAACATTGTTCCAGATGTTGCAGAAGCGGGTATAGATTTGCGTTTTCTTCCAGAAGAAAACCAAAAAGATGCAGAAAGTCATTTTGAGGACTTTTTCAATAAATGTTGCGAAAAAACCGGTATCGATGCTACATACGAATTTATTTATGGGCACGAGGGCTTTTATCAAGAAGTTACACCACAGATTGAAAGATTCCGCCAATTGGTTTCGGAAGATTTTGGCGAGTTAGTTTTCGGTGGTGAGCTTGGCGGTAACGATGGTCCATTTATCAAGAGATTAGGTATACCAACAATTGCCTTTGGTCCTATTGCAGATAATACAAGAATTCATATGAATAACGAATATATTACCATAGAAACGTTAAATAAAATGACGCATGCGATTACAAAGGTTTTACAGGAATTTTAAAGACTATAGGAAATTTTACTGTTGTGTTTAAAGGTGATTTGCTTGTTTTTCTATATAGCATAATTATTTTTGACAATAGTATATCTCGACTGGAAGATTAATAAAACGAACAGAGGTTAAAAATGCTCAAAGAATACGCCACAATTAGCGAAGTTGCTGGACCGTTGCTTTTGCTTGACGACATCGAAGGCGCAACTTTTGAGGAATTAGTTATAATAACACTTCCTGATGGCACCGAGAGAAGAGGGAAAGTCCTCGAGGTTAATGGCAAAAGAGCGCTCATTCAGCTTTTTGAGGGTGCTTCTGGGGTTGATGTGGAGGAATCCAGGGTTAGATTTCTTGGCAAGGGTATCGAGTTAGGTCTTTCGTTGGATATGTTAGGCAGAGTTTTCGATGGAACCGGAAGACCAATCGATGGTGGTCCCGATATTATCCCGGA
>JAUXEQ010000188.1 GCA_030620455.1 bacterium
ACATCGGACATAAGATTTCAGGTTAAGATTAAGACTGCTGTAATTGTTCCATAATAACAGTTCTTATTGTACTAATGAATGGATGATGGGAAAAGAATATAATTTTAGCGAGGGGGTCTCCAAAGTTTATCGATTGGAGACCCTTCGTTTTAATACCAGCTATATGTAATCTAAAATAAATGGAGAAATAATGGCACTGGAGACTACAGGCGCAAAAATTTTGATGTTCGATGAAGCCCATTTAGAAGCTATTGGTTCTGTATTAAGGAAGCTCCAGGCTATTATTAATGCTCGCGTGATTATTTTAAGCGATACAAATGGACAGGTAATAATTGGTGTGGGTAAAATGCGTCGTGCGGATGCCGTGATGTTCTCTTCTTTATCCGCTGGTAGCTTTATGGCTATGAAACAATTGGGTAAATTTCTCAAGGATTCCGATACGAATATGTTGGCTCGAGAGGGAGAATCCAACAGCGTTGTTATTGCTGACATTATGACCTTGGCTCTTCTCAATGTCGTTACTCCAAGCGAGACACCCATAGGTACTGTTAGGCTATATGCCACTAAGGCTATAAACGAATTGAGAAGGATTCTCGAAAGCGGATTGAAAGAAGCTATGGAAGATAGAATGATAGAAGAGGCTAGGGAAAAAGCTGCAAAACAACAGATGGTTGAAGGAATCGCTACGGATAAATCGAAAATGGAGGCTTTGAAAGTATCTGAAACAGATGCTGCGGAGGCTGAAAGGGATCTTAAAAAACTTGAGGAAGAACTCAAAAAACTGTTTGGTATGTGATAATGATTCTAAATTGGCAAAAAAGAGAAATGCAATTCAAGATTGTTTATTATGGTCCTGGGCTATCGGGGAAAACAACAAACATTGTCTGGCTTCACTCCAGGATGGTTAAAAAGAGCCAATTAGTGTCGATAAAAACAGAGCAGGAAAGAACTTTATTTTTTGATTTTATGGATTTTGAGATTAAAAAGCTAGCCGGTTTTTCAGTTAAATTCAATTTATACACTGTTCCCGGGCAGACCTTTTACGTGCAAAGCAGGAGAATTGTTCTTTCGGGTGCTGATGGTGTTGTTTATGTGGCAGATTCTTTAAAAAATAGAATGAGAGAGAACATACAATATCTTATGGAATGTATTATTACACTGAAAAAAAACGGTATTAATCCTTGTGGATTCCCCTTTGTTTTACAGTATAACAAAAGGGATATGAAAAACGTTCTACCGGTTGAAATTTTAGAAAAATATCTTAACCCAAAAATGTTACCTTCTTACACTTCTGTTGCATCTGACGGGATTGGAGTTATTGAAACACTTCAGGGTGTTATCCGAGAAGTAGTGAATATTAATATGCCAAAATTCATATTGATGGCGTCCAGAAAGAGGAAATGATTTTTAAGACAAAAATTTATTTCTTGAGGGATAATTTGGTGTTATTTCAGCGTAAAACAGTAATATTTTGTGAGGGATTTTGAGTGTAATTAAGAAAATAATCAATATAATAAACACTAAAATTGGGGGGTGAAAATATGATTCTTCCCAAAGGTAAAGTAGTCTACGGTAGTCTGAATACCCAGTTCATCAAAATTAACGGCTTGCTGAAACAACTTGCACAGAATTCTTTCAGCGGATACGTGCATGCCAAATTTTGGGAATGGGAAGGTGCATTAATGATTGACAATGGAAGGATTGTCAGTGGTATTTGGGAGCACGATAAAGAGCGATTAGTTGGGAAGGATGCGATTAATCTTATTAAATCTAAACTTGAGACTGAGGACGGTTCTATCGATGTTGTAGCAGTTTCTCCTGAGAAAATTGGATTATTGGCTTCAACGGCACAGGGAAAAACGCTTTTTAAGGGTCTTTCCACTGAATTCGTTTCATTAAGAGGTCTTGTCAATAAGCTTATGTCGGATAGAAAAGATTGCGTTATACAAATGGCAGCACCAACAGGATTAACAGGAGCTATTTTTATCAAAGATAGTCAGGTTATTGAGGCTATGTACATAGATGAGACTGGAAAACTACTTTCAGGTACAGTAGATATAATTGGCAAGCTTTCGGAGATTTTTAAAATTACGGGTGGAGCTGTCTTGGATGTTATTGAAGCGGAAAAAACTAGGGGAATCCCTACTATAGGGCAACCAGAAGTGAAAGAGCGACCTATTATTGAACCAAAACCAATTCAAGAACCTTCTCCTTCAATGCATACACCAGCACCACCGACACCTAAAACTGAAACTGAAAAATTCGACACACATGAATTAGATGAATTTGATTCGATTTCGGAAGATACTCTGGCTTCATTGGCTGAAATGTTTGGGGCAAAACCTGCAGTATCAGAACCGACAATAAAGCCAGCTGAACCTTCGGTGGAAGAATTTGTTGTTGAACCGGAGAAAAAAACTATTATCCCGATGCCTGAACAGGATATTACACCTCCAGAGACACCACAGGTTACACCGGAAATTTCGAAAGTATCTACCCTAGAAATTATAAAAAAAGCTAATGAATTACTGGGTTCGTGGGCTGGAGAAGTGAAACCTGAGATATTAGATATGAGAATAGCTGAAACAGCTCTCGAGATGGCAGATAAGCACCCATACCTCGATCCTTTTGCAGATGAGTTGGTTTTCGAGAATGGACAATTTGTATTGAAAAGAAAGGATCTAACAGCTGATGAAATAGCAGGCGGAGTCGATGAATTATTGAGCAGCGTTGCAGAAAAATTATCTTTGCCAAAAAATATTAATTCAAAGTTGTAAATGTTGCATTTTTTATAAAATCGGAGGTTGAAATGAAATTGTTACCAAAAGTATTGCTTGCCATATTAATTTCTGGAATAATTGCGGTTATGTTAGGATATTTTCTAACTGGAAAAATTTTATCCACCAAACTCACCGATGTCTATAATAGCTTGCAGGTTAAATCTGCGAAGCAATTTAAAAATACACTACAAGTCCATTATACAGATCTTATTAAGGATGTTAAACCTTTCGCTCTCGAATTCGAAAAGTTTATTGGACCTGTTGAGGTTGACGATTCCATAGAAATATCTATTGAGGATTTCGTATTTTCAGAAACTTACGCTGTTGAGAGGGAGTCTGAGGAAGGAGAGAATGAATACTTATCAATAGTTGATGATACGGTTATTTCTGCTAAGTTTCTGGAGGAGATCGATGGTAGGTGGGATTGGCTTATTAAGCATGGTGATAATTTAATTGCTGTGTGGTCTATTTATTTATTCGATAATGGCGGCAATCTTGTTAAGGTGCAATCGTTGCGAGAATTTGGCATTGGGAAGAAGATTGAAAAGGAATACATTTGCAGAACAATTAGAGATGGCAGAGATGTTACTACAATAGCAGAAAATCCTCTCGGAATTGACACTGTTCAATTGGCTTTCAATTATATGATCCCTCTTCTGGATCAAGAAGATAAGATTATAGGTGCTTGTGAAATTTCAATAGCTTTCGATAAGGCTTTTAAAGCTTTAAAAAAGGCAATTACGATATCGAGTGGCGTAGGTGGTGGATTTCCTTATATAACTGATAAAAACCATAATTTCCTTATTCATCCAAATCCTGCTGTTCAGGATAGGAATGCTCGAAAATATCTTTCCAGAATGTTAGCTATTACGGATCTACCAGAAGAAGTGGTTCAAAAGTCTCTAGATGAATTTGATAAAGTTGCAAAGATTGGGAAAGGTCCCTATATGTACTATTGGTTTGCAGCCGGGGAAACAGAACCACAGCTTATGTATGCCTATGGCGAAAAATTTACACCATTGAAGTTGTCAGTTGTTTATACATGGGCTCATGAAGATATTAAGTATTTATTAACTGCACCTGCAAAGAAATTTGTTATACTTGTGGTAATTTTACCTATTCTAATCATTGCTCTCGTATTATCGTTCTTGATTGTTAAAATTACCCAACAGGTCAGAGCACTGGGTAATTCTGCTGACCAGATTTCATTAGGTAGAGTTGACGCAGAAATCGGTATTATGGGCAGCGACGAGATTGGTGACCTTTCCAAAGCTATGGAGAGAATGAGACTTTCTGTGAAAACTGCAATCGAGAGATTACGACGTAGATAAAAGATAAATCCG
>JAUXEQ010000092.1 GCA_030620455.1 bacterium
CAGATCACACTTGCTTACAACCCTATGAACCAAATCCTCATTTATTGCTGCAAAAGGACATGCTAAAGCACAGCTTCCACATCCTATACAACGGAATTTATATCTAACGACCACTCCGCTTTCTAATTTCTCAATGGCATCTCTTGTACAAGCTTCTAAACACACCGGTTCATCGCACTGCCGGCAATGATACGGGAAAGAAACAGTCAACGACGCTTGTGCATGAACTAAATTCTGTTGCCCATTGTGAGAGAAAAAACAAGCAGTCTCACAACTTCGGCATCCCATGCATCGGTCTATATCGAGAACAATGCGTTTCTCTTGTTGTTGCACACTATTTTCAAGCTGTTCGGGCATATTCTTCGCCAACTCCTACACTTTTTTAATTTTTGCTGTTGTAGGTATAAATCCCAAATCATCGTCCCAACCAAGCAACTGTCTCCCCTGAGGTAAAAATGCTGGAACGAGTATAACATCAGGGAATTGATCCTCCTCGATTAACGCTGCAAATTCAGCCTTACCTATTGGCGTCTCAACCATAACAGAATCACCGTTCATAACATTAATTTTTTCTGCCAATTCTGGTCCAATTAACACTGAATAATCGCTTGACAAAGTATTTTTAATAACCCACGAGATTTTCCTTGTAATACTGCCATCACCATGATGATGTGGGTAATGAAAACCTATCGCATATAATTCTCCAGCATTAAATTCTCTTTTAGCTGGAGATTCTGTAACGAATGAAAAGGATTTCAAACTAGTTCTTAACTCAGAATCTGTTATCACTGAACTTTTGCCATAACTGGAAAGAATATCAGATAAAATCGCTTTTTCGCAAGGATAATCCGGGACTGGGTACGAATCGTCGAGCTTGATAAGCTTCTCTTCGAGACTTAGGATTGTTCCTGTGGATTCGAAAAGATGTTTAGTTGGTATTACTACATCTGAAATTTGTGTAATTGCGGTAGGCAATGTTGCTGTAACTACTTTAAAAGGAATTCTCGAAATAGATTCCGCAATTCTTGGAAAAGTCTCAATTGGATCGCAGCCAAAACAAATGAGATTCTCTATTTTATCGTTTCTTATCGCTTTTAATATTCCATTCAAATCGCCAAACCCATTTACATCTAAAATTCTGCTTATACCTCTCCCGTTTGAACTTGTGCTAAGAGCTGCGAACATAGCATCGGTAGAAACAGCTAATTTTTTTGCCCAAAAACCTATTCGATCAGGATTGTGAAAATGTCCTGCTCCAGGAGAATACAATATCGCCACTTTTTCATAATCCTTCAAGCTATTCAATAGTTTTTCAAAAGTGCTTTTATCGATAGATAATCCTTCTAACGAATACTTATCACCGATTGCAGCTTTTGCCAGTGCTTCAACTAAATCCGCAACCTTACCCGGTTTCGATCTAAGATTTAGCCAAGCGAACCTTGAAGTCCTCGATCGGCAATTATCTATTGTGGATAGGAAGTTCTTTCTGTCAGCAAAACGAGCATCATGAATTGGTCTGGCAATCGTAGGATTTAAAGAAAAAATATCGCCAATAGAAAGTATGAGTTGCATCTTAGATAGTTGCTCGAAGTCAAAATTATTTAAAAAACTGGATGTGACAATATCTTCAAAATTAATAGAAGCAAGCCATTTAACCCCGGATGTTTTGGCAACTTTAACTGCTAAATACGCTATCTCCAATGTTAAACTGCCGGAAAGTAATATCGCAATTTTATCTGGGTCAGAAGACTTGAATGCATTTAATATTCTATCCAATGCTTTAGAGGATTTGACTATTTCTTTATTCAAGAATGAGTAAGCGAGTCTTTTCTTGTGCTGAGCTAATTCAATGCAGTAATTCCCTCTGGGACAAGCTCTTCTGCCTGTTGTTGCGTAATCTACTTTAAGTGCTGATTCCGATTCAAAATGAACTGAATTGAAAGGTGGTGTTGAAGAAAAGATTAAATTGTCTTGCATAGAACAGAAATGACAGGTAACAGTATGCTTGCCCATATGTCCTCTCTCCAAATACTAAGAACATGTTAATTTTTTCACTTGGCAATATAAATGGGATAAATTTATTGTCAATAAATTATTAGTTATTATCGATTTGTTTTTATGAGTATTATTTTGGTATGCTACATCATTAGCTCAACCTTCATAGCTAATAAAAAAATCAATTGTTTTTGAAAAATTTCGCATAATAATTTATAATTATAAACAGGAGGATATATGGCAATTCTCAGTGAAAACGATCGAAAGGTAATTAATAATAGACTCGAACAAATGCTTAAACCTGTGAGGATAATCTTTTTTAATCAAGTTCTTGCTGATTGCCAATACTGTCAGCTCACAAAAGATCTTCTTATTGAAGTTGCAAGTCTATCCGATAATATAAGTTTCCAAGAATACAACTTTGCAATCGATAAAGATAAAGCCGAATTATACAGAATAGATAAAATTCCGGGAACGGTTTTATGTGGCGTCAATGAACAAGACGAAGCAATAGATTATGGAATTAAATTATTCGGAATTCCGTCTGGTTATGAGTTTGCATCTCTTCTTGAAGGTATAATGATGATTTCCTGTGGAGAATCTGGGTTAGTTCCAAAGCTAAAAGAAAAACTTAAAAATTTTAAGGGAAAAGTATACATACAGGTTTTTATAACTCCCACATGCCCATATTGTCCTGGAGCAGTTATTACTGCATACAAGATAGCATTGGAATCAGAGTTTATCACAGCTGCTATGGTTGAAGCCACGGAATTCCCAGAATTATCTCGAAAGTATAATGTACGCGCTGTTCCCAGGATAGTTGTAAATGATACCACTCACTTTGAAGGTGCATTGCCTGATGAAGTTTTCGTAACTAATATCCTAAAATTGGCAGGAGTATAAATAGGAATAATCTATATTCTTAAAAATTCCACCATTCATATACATTATTTAAAAACCTATATTTTATAAACTGGCTTTTGACAACCACAAGGCTGGGTTTTCTCGATGTTTGCCTTTTCGGATCTCAAAATGCAATTTTGGGCTTTCACCCAGCCAATCTGTTCCAGCAATCTCTCCCAATACAGTTCCCGGATCAACCAATTGGCCTTTTATAACATATACATCACCTAAGTTACCATAAACAGTATAAAATCCACCATCATGTTGCACAATAACGACATACTGAAAACCAGTTAACCAAGTAACATGAGCGATACTCCCCTCTGCAATTGCTTTTACTTTCTCTCCTCTAAACGCAGCAAAATCCACACCAGAATTGTTATATATAGTTCCGAACTTTCTATCCTTATATGTACCGAAAGACCTTTCAATCTTGCACCTTCCGGAGAGTGGACACGGCAATTTCCCTTTGAGTTTTATAAATTTCCCACCGTATATCGCCTGTTCTTTTAATAATTTTTCAAGTTGAGCTTGCGATTTTTCGAGTTCCCTAAGAAGCTTTTTATAATTGCTTTTCTTTTCTCTTATACTTTTGAGCTTTTTATTTTGAGTTCTCTTTGAGCTTTCAAATGCAATTATGACTTCTTCCATCTCATTAATAGTATTGTGAAGAGAATCTTCTGCATTTTCCAATCGCTCTTTAGTGTTCTTTAAGCCGATAATTAAATTTTGTATTCTTTGAATTCGTATATTCCTTGAAATAGCAACTACTTTAAGATATACAATATTCTCTGATATCTGAGCTATTGTAGAATCGCCAAGCAATAGCTCAAATTCGCTAATATCGGGTATCATATACATACACTTAAGAGTTTCAAGTAATCTTGCACCATGAATATCCCATTCCTTATTTTTCTCATCTAAAGAATCATTAAGAACAACAATTTGGGTTTCAAGATTTTGAGCCTTGTCCTTAAGTGCAGATATTAGTTTATTTGAAAGCGAAATTTCCTTATCCATTGCATCGATCTTTTCAGCTACTGAACCCTCCACTACACTTAAATCAGACAATTTGCCTCGAACAGAATTGAGTTCAGTTTTAATGCGTTGAATTTCATCAGCTTGCGCACTGAAAATGAAAACCAAGGTAAACATCGCAATTATTTTAAGTAAAATCCTCATCATAGATGCTTTAATTAAATGATTAACCCATCTGTTTTCTTAGAAGCTTTAAAATCTCTGGTAATACAATTCCAGCCTTTTCTAATATCGACACATCAGCAATTTGAGTTAGTGGAGTCTCAGCCAAATTCACTTCGATCACTTCTCCACTCGAGCTTTTAACGATATAAGGTAACTCAGCAACAGGATAAACAATAGCAGATGTACCGATAACAATAATTGTATCAGCTCTCGAAGCAAAATCAAAGGAAAGTTCAAGTTCCTTTTTTGGTAATTGTTCTCCAAACCAGACCACATCGGGTCTTAGTTTTGCACCGCATTTAGGGCATTTAGGCGTTAAGTCGTAGCATTCATTGCTTGCCCTTGCAAACGAGCAATTAATACAAAACTCCCTAAAAATATTCCCATGTATCTCTGAAAGGTTTTTACTTCCAGCTCTGCGGTGAAGATTATCGATATTTTGTGTAACAAGAAGAAAATCATCGAAAAAACTTTCTAGTTCAGCGATAGCAATATGTCCCAGATTAGGTTTAGCATCTAACATTCCTTTACGTCTGTCGCTATACCATCGCCAAACTAAATCAGAATCTCTATAAAAAGCTGCTGGAGTGGCAATATCTTCAACTTTGAATTTTTCCCAGAGACCTTCGCTGCCTCGAAAAGTAGATATTCCGCTCTCTGCTGAAATACCTGCTCCAGTGAGAACCATAACTGATTCAGAGTTTCTCAAAATTTCAACGATTGAATTTATTTTATAATCCATAATGTTACCTAATACCAAAATATTAACGCATTATCTCCCACTTTTTGTATTCTTTTAGGTGATATTTCAAACTTGTCTGGCAACTGTCTCTTTGGATACTGAAGAATAACAATCTTCCCAGAGGGATAATTCGCTGCAAAATCCTCAAAACTCGTTAGCACTTTTGGAAGCATTGCTTCAATAAAAGGCGGTGAACCAAAGATTATCTCCTCCTCACAAGGCTGATGCCAGGAAAGCCATATTAATGCATCTATGCAATTTACACTATATTGATACTTATCGAGTTTAACAGAATTAACGTTCTTCTCTATTATTCTGCACACAGATTTATCAATCTCAACAAAAGTAACAGGATATGCACCTCGAGAAAGTGCTTCGATTCCCACAATTCCCGACCCGGAAAAAAGATCAACAAACGGTAAACCTTCGATATCGCCAAGAATATCGAACAAAGACCTTCGCATTTTTGCTGGAGTTGGCCTTACTTTTCGAGGTACTTTCGTTATAAATCTTCCTTTAGCAGTACCTCCGAATATTTGCATTCTACTCATATGAACTTGTTAAACAATATATTTTCAAGTTAAAAAAGTTATTAATGCTTAACATTTAATAAATAGAAGTTAAAATATTACTATAAAAATTAATAAATAGAATTAAAAATACCCCCGCTCAATCAAACGAACAAGGGCATTATAATGCTTAAGTTAAAAATAATTTACTAATTCCTTAACTCGATTTTATTAAATTTCCAATCAAATTTTAATGGATTTTCAATTACTATTTTATTAACGCAACTTTCTTAATTATGCTTTGATCATCCCAAGAAAGACTAACAAAGTACAATCCAGAATTATGCTTCGACATATCGATTGGTAGCGTGCCTTTCCCGGATACATCGTATGAATATAGTGTTCGTCCCAATATGTCGAATACTGTAATTTTTGCATTATCCAGAATGTTATAGTCGATAATAAGTTCATCACCAAAAGTATTATGTATCTCGAAAGCCGTTTGATTTTCTATAGATTTTCCTTCTATAACTTTGGTACCGATAACGAAAAACCATGTGAAATCGGTTACATTACCTCTGCATATTTCTGCGTCGTCAATAGCGTGAATCCTTACTGTAACAGTTTCCTCATCAGCAAAAGCAATACCACCCGATGCGCAATCAAAGGAATATAGAGGATCAGTCCACACAGCGGCAACCTCTTGCTCTTCTGATAGAGATCCTTTAATATACATTTTAAGTGATTCTGGAACAACACTTGTAAAATCTAAATCATCAGTAATATTAACACTAACTGTTGGGCTAGTATTGTCTATATAACCAGTTGGGGTAATTTCTGTTATTTCTGGTCCCTCTATATCGATCCAAAAATCGATACAAATAATCGATTCCAAACTGTTATTAGCAACATCTCTGGCGCTATCGAGACATGCATGAATCGAGTC
>JAUXEQ010000249.1 GCA_030620455.1 bacterium
CACAGTAAATTTGCCAATGTCGAATAGAACCTTTCGAGCCAATGAATAACCATTTGTATGAAGACCGTTTGATGGTAGCCCAATAATTACATCGCCAGGGGAAATTGACTCCCCAGTGATAAGATGATCCTTTTTAACCTCACCCACAATGAATCCTGCTAAATCAAACATGCCAGATGGATAAATTCCCGGAAGTTGTGCTGTCTCGCCACCAATTAAAGCTATTTTTGCGTTTTTGCAGCCTCTGACAATACCCTCGACTAATGAAATAATCTGCTTAGGTTCGAAGTCCGAATGAGCGATATAATCTAAAAAGAAAAGTGGATTGGCATTGTGAACTGCGATGTCGTTTGCGCAATGGTTGACAATATCCTCTCCTACAGTATTTAAAACACCCATCATATTGGCAATCATAACTTTCGTTCCCACACTATCAGTGCTGGATAGCAGAATTCGATCATCGAAATCGTATGCTCCTGCGAACAAACCGATGCCGGTTCTAACTTTTTCGTTAAATGTGCTCTTTGCCATTGTAGCTATTTGCTTTTTAGCTCGATCTGCGGCATCGATATCGACACCAGCGGATGCATAAGTGAGTTTCCACATATGAATTCAACCCCTTTTTTAAACATAAATTAAACAATATGTTAATTAATGCTAAGCGACTTTTATCTTACCAATATAACTTTTTTTGTAACAGAATAATTATCTATATCAAGCTTCACTAAATAAATACCGCTATTTTCTTTTTTGGGGTACCAGACTACTTCGGTTATGCCATTAGCAAAACTGGATGAGAACCAGATATTTCTTCCTGTTAAATCGAAAATTGAAAGACAAAAATTCCCATATCCATTGAATTTTACACTGACTGAACTGTTAAACGGGTTAGGGTAAACATCCAAATCGATAGATGTGGGTTTCGTGATAACATCATTCCAGATTTCTGAGTAAATATTAATTCCAAACCATTCAAACATTTTTCTAAGTGCTTCTGGCAAAGCTAAAGGACTTCCTGCCATAGGTAAAGCCTCGAGTCCAAATCCAAACAATACAGCTTTATAAGTTCCTGAATCGTATTTTACAGCTGCAACTCGATCACCCGAACCAAGATATTTTAAAATCGCTTTACCGCTGGTAGCTATTAATGTATTGGGTGAGATTTGGTTTCTTGCACCTGTTCCACTGATAATATTACAGACGAAACCACTGCCGAAAATTTCTCCTGTAACACCAGAAATAAATTGAACTCTGGCGCTATCTTTGTCGATAACTCCACCGAAATATGTTGAAAGCCAATCGCTGTATCCTGTGGAATCGAATCCGTCCTGTCCTGTTAAAATTACGTTTCCACCTGCATCCATGTAATCGGATAAAGCAGTTAGGTTGTCTGCTGTGAGCGAATTTTCGCCATTTCCAGTATACCAAAGAACCGCAGGATATTCGGACAAATCACTATATGATGGCGGTGAGGTAGTCGCATCGAGAAAATCAAAGACAGAGGGTAATTTTCGTAAAGCTTCACGATAGTAATTTTCCCAGAAGTCCAATTCATCGGGCGTATCTGAACCCATAACAACGAGGATCTGAGGTGATCCAATTTCGAGATTAAAATCTGCAAATTTCCTTCGAAGCCCATTTGGGCTCTCAAATGTAAGGATGAGTTTCGTTACGTGTGGGATTATACTATCAGCAGCGTGAAGTGTGAAACCTATGCTTACCGAATCTTTATAGCTCAGAGAGGTTATGGTAATAATAGATTCCGCGACCCAGAAGTCTGGATCATCATTTTCGATTTTTACAAAGACTGTATCAATGTCAGGGAATATGAACGAAGGTATTCTGGATTCAGGATTATCAAAAATCACTGTTGTCGAGCATATCATAGATTCTCCCGGTTCAAAAAAACCGTCACCATCTGAAATGTCCGTGAAGTTTGCTGTTCTAGCGATTAAATTTGGATAATATCCCGGTCCTATTCCGTGTCTTGCGTAGCTGTTTGCAATTAACGAGAAATTTGTGCATCCGTTTTCGATGTTGCCGTCGTCATCCGCAGTGAAAAAAGTCTCTAATGCGAAATCATCGAACGTATTTGCTCCCGAATATCGTGTAAAATGTATAACAGTATCCGACCAGCCCTTACCAATTGTATGAAGGACACCAGCTCGGATTTCCCAGAATGCAGCGCTTATTATTCGACTATCGTAATGAGGTTCATTAACGATATTATCAGGATAAACCAAATCGTTTTCGAGACTCCTGAAATATTCCCGACTTGTTGTTACATGCCAACCCATGTATGGATAACCTAAGATTGACAGCGGAAAATAGTCTGAATAAGCCTCGTTCAATGCTCCAGATTCTCCAATATATGGAAAGTAATAAGGTCTATAGATATGCATAGTTACACCATGAGTGTATTCATGATAGATAACCGCCGAAAAAAGAGCAAAATTATGAACTTCTCCCGGAATACCTGCACCAAAATTTACTGCATAACCATCCCAATAGGCGTTGGCGGTCATATAGGGGTTTCTTGCTCGAGCTGGCACGGGATAGTCCAGAGTTTCAAAATCGGGATCGAGTTCCTTAAAATAATCATGCATAAAAGTTACGTGATAGTATAGATTTAGTTCGTCGGTTTGTGCTCTGTCCGTATTCCATATCCAGCTGAATTCTGTGGGCGGTGTAACTTGTGTATCGATCTGTGCATCCGCACCACCCATGAGCTGGACATCGACATAGAGTCCCTTAACCCAGCTCATAAATCTAAATGGTGTTCCTCCTGTCCAGGCATCGATATAATAGTGTCCGCTTTCGTTCGTAGTGGCGGTTTGGAGATAATTAAACGCAACTCTTCCGTATTTAAACGGTCCGATTTGAAGTGTGTCATTGTAAAAATCAGGAAGGAATTGTATTGTAACATCACCGTATAAGTCAAAATAATTTATTAGGTTCCAATATGCTATTAACTTGGAATTTACCGCATCGACATAAGCTACGTATCTATTTGGATACGAACCTAATATTTCGATTTTCCATGCCAAAACACCTAATCCTTTAACATGAAACCAAACCAATTTGGGATTAAAACGAGAATTTGCCTCGAGAGCATCGGGAATCTGAGACAGAGCAGCATCGATCGCTTTTGAATTAGAAATTGATGGCTTTC
>JAUXEQ010000070.1 GCA_030620455.1 bacterium
GGTGTTATTGCATTTGAAATCAATGAGTTATTAGCACCATCCCCACCAGTTATACTGAAACTTAGATTGTAGGAAATAATATTTCCCGCAACACCTTTAACATCAAGTATTGGTGAGGATTCGAGTAGTTCAGCGGGGTTACCGCTTGCTCGGAGATACAATTGATAAAATGCAGGATCAGTATAGGAACCATCGAGTACAAGGTCTGTGCCTATTTGTGCACCAGAAATAAACAACTTTCCACCAGCCATGAGAAAATGTGCTATGGCATCTTTATCGCTTTCCAGTAAGGTAGAACTATTACTTGAACCAGTGAACCAGATTACAATGTCGAAATTTTGCATATTGACTGGGGTTAGGAACATGTCGGTTCGCTTAATGTAAAAATATTCCGCATTCAAACTGTCGAGAACTTGACGGTAATACTTGCCGGATACTGAGGGGGCATCATCGACAACGAGTATCTGTCCTCCTGAAGCACACGAAAAATAGAATGTGTGAGTTTTTCCTCCTTGAGATACGAGTGTTATTTCGACCGTACCTAAACCAGGATTTAACGAATCAGATTTAATATATATGCTTAGTTCTTCGGTATTGTTGGTGTCAGCAAGAACGAGACCAGAATCCGTGAAAGACGTTTCCGAAACGCAAAATTCTGTTGTCCAAGCAGCAGGAGAATTGAGAGAAGCTTTCACCATAAATGTGTCTGGTTTTGATCCGAAGTTATTTATTTTGATTCTAAATTTTACGCTATCTCCTGGGTTTATTAGATAGGATACAGGCCCGACTGTATAAATGGAATGCACGTATTCAGGAATAGGCATTTCACCGTGAGCACCTTGAAGTATTTCATGAGTGACAGAATCGTCGATGAAGCATGCAACCTCCATATTCCTGAAATCCCAATCTGTGCTATACGAAAACGGCAATTTAAATTCGAGTGTTTCGTTAGGAGCCATTGTGAATTTTAATCCATGTCCTTTTGGTAAAACTAAACAGGCATTCCAATTGTAACCTTCTGGTGGTGAATAGTATGTTGTCCATTTGTTTTGAAGAATAAAGGTAAACAATCTGAAAGGTCCTGGTTCCACAAAAGAATCCGATACAATCTTAACAAAAATAGTCTCCACTTTGCTAGGTCCTATAGTAATTTGGAATGGTGAGTAATCTCGACTAATTGCAGCATTAAGGCTGTCTAACAATTCATCTGGTGGTACAACGGGGATATTTCCGTTGAATCCTCCCCAATACCAATTGTAATCATGAGATAAAGAATCTTCTGGATGTAATATTTCTCTGTATGAGTATGCGTAATATGTTTTAACAGAGGGATCTTTTTTAAAATTATAAGTGTTTTGGAAAGATATTAGAATAGAAGAATCATACATTCCTGGGTAGAGTGTATCTATCATTTTTGCGGCGTCCCTATGAACAGTTCTGTAAGGACTAAATCCCAATTCAGCGACTGGAAATTTAACAAACGCAGAACTTATCAGTATTAGGGTCAATAAGAAGAATACGACTTTGAACTTCTTCATTTTAAACCTCCACTAGTTTTCAATAATCGCAAAAAATGGTTTAATTGGATAAAGATTAATTAACATTTTGTACAATAAAACATTAAGATTTTAACATCTTTTCTAACCTCCTTTTGTTCTATAAGAGTCATTTTTGACTTCTTTATTATTGACCCCCTTTCATTTTCTAAGAACCATATCGAAGGTGCTCAGACCTTCAACAATCCACAAGCAATTGATTTTGGAACGTAACCTGTGTGTGGAATTTGACCATCTATTATGCAAATAATCGAAAATATACATCTCATCGTTTTTTTATATAGAAAATTTCTATATTCTGTATTCTTCATTAAAATAATATAATTTCTCTATTTGACCATGTAAACTTTTTTATTAATAACATTTTCAGTATTTCCAAGTCTAACAAGATAAACACCCGATGGTTGAGAGGATGCATCCCAAATATATTTTCCATTCCCTTTGACAATTATATGCTTTACTTTCTTACCATTAATATCATAAACTTCCAGAAAACCATCACCATAAATCGAGTATTGAATTTCGCAGATTGAATTGAAAGGATTAGGTGTAATAAATAACGATGTTTCTTCAGGGATTTGTGCTTTCGACTCGTTAACAGAATTTTCATATAACCAGTTTATTATCTTATCTAATAGAAATTCCCGAACCATTGAATTATCTATTGATTCAAATCCGAACGGTAAAAAAACAAGTGCAAAATTTCCATCGGTAAACCTAAGTCCAGCACATTGAGATGTTCCGGGACCATAATGCAAAATAGGTTCGGCACCGTCGATTGCTTTTACTGCATCCGCATAAAAAGTTCTGCTCCAGAAAGAAGTATTAGAACCTGTGCCTTCGATTAGCTCGAAAAAAATCCCATCAGTAATTGGATCTACAGGAACACCATATACATTATACGTTCCTGCCGTATCCCAAATGTTACGTGGGAAAGGATTAACATGAAGGTAACTTCTTACAAAACCCGGATCGGTTCCAGACATGTCTAAAATCAGGTCTCTTATTATATTATCCCCCGATAGAAGCAATTTACCACCATCGTCAAGATATTTACCTATTCTATAACGATCTACTGTCTCAAGAGTATGAAATTGAAACCAACCTGTGTACCAGATAACAATATCGAACAAATCCAGCATTGAAAGTTCAGGAACACCCCAGAAATAACTATAATAGAAATAATTTTTATGAAGATTGTCCAATGCATCCGTGTAGTATTTCTCAAGCGGGTATTGCCATGCTGAATCGGGAGCTCCCATATCATCATCGATAAGGATTATATCGTCGCCGGTTGTTTCGGAAAATTTGAAATAGAAAGTATCATGAGCCATCGAGCCAGTGTAAGAAAGCCATATATTTCCTGTGCCTCTATTAACAGGATCAGTTTGAACTACAATTTTCACAGTCTCAATTGCTCCGACTGCCAGAGGTAAGTCGAGAGTTGATGTAAATGTTCCGAATTCAGTTATTCCTTCAATTGACCAGGTAGCTGGTGCATCGATAACCATGTATAATCTAACAGTATCGGGATTTGTCCCATAATTAATGGCATAAGTGAAAAAAGTATCGACATCTCCTTTTTCAGCGATATAAAAGACTGGACCTAACCTGTTAGCAGCGAACATATATGAGGGCAAGGGAAGTTCTTCTTTGGCAGCTTGTAAAAGTTCTCGAGATAATAGATCAGATTTCTTTAAAACAGCAATAGCTTCGTTATTCCATGGAAACCAACCGTAACTTCTATCATATGCTGTAGCAACAGTGAATGTATCATGCAAAATATCTGTATCTATTATTAATTCACCGTTAACCAAAGGTCTAATATCTCTAACTACCCAATTGTATTCACTCACAGCCGAACCGGGAACAGTAACACTATTTTCTGTGATGAAGATGTATAGAAAGTAAAATCTTCCTATTATTGAGGGATCATCAGCAGTAACACATACGTAAATAGAATCCTCTGTTATACGATCAAACCATAAGTAAAAAGGAGTAGAGTCAGCACGAGCGGCAAAGTTGTGTAAACTGTCCAGAATAGCATTTACAGGAGTGATCCGGTTACTTCCTTGGAAAAATGCCCAGGGCACATTAAGACATATGGAATCCGAGTCAAACAAGTTATAGAAAACATATTTCCACATCGCTTTTCCTTCATAGTCGGAGGAAACTGGTTGTATGTAAAAATCCTCGTTCATGATAAAGTTAAGCATAACTACAGAATCATGTAAAGCAGGAAAATCGGCATTGATTGCGGTATTGAATGCATCGGATGCAGCTCCAGTAACGTCTGTTCCCACTTCTGCAATAGGTATCCTTAAAAAAGCAGGAAATGCAATGGTAAATGCAAGCAGTAAAAAAAGAGTTGTAACCTTTTTCATCGTTATCCTCCATTTAGTTTTGCCAATCAACATTCAATGCTTTGGCAGCTAATATTTTTTTCTCATTATTTTGTACAAAAACAACAACAGTATAATCTTTAGTGACGCCCAACTCGATCTCTGATGGAGTGGTGAATATGTATGTAAATTCAAAGGTTCTGGATTCTCTTATCGAAATAAATTCACCACCCAAGTCTGGTTTAATCTCTGCAGCAACATATTTAAAAACAGTTTCGCCGCTTGCTCCTGGAGCGGTTGTGAATGTCACCTCTTCTCGTAAAAGATAAGAATAAATTTGACCTTGCACAGTGTCGTTTGTCGATATAATTCCACTAACTTCAATTGTATCGGTTATTGTGGTGATTTCCATCTCAATTTCCCCCGGTTTTCCAAAATTGACTAAAGAGTCTATATACGATATTAAATATGTAGGATTATAGTAATCTGGCTGCGGAATTTCATGCCCATCTATGAACAATTTGGGGAGATCGCCGGTATAACTGTAATCGTTTGCTCGAGTTTGATGAATATTTGGATTAGATTTAAAGAATGGATCAATGCCGGTTATAGGCGGATGGTAGTCGATCCAAATAGGTGTTTTAAGATCGTCGATGCTTTGATAATATCGCAAAACGGAGTCAACTGTATTTTTAACTTCAACACAGGTTGAACATTGTACATTCGTAAAAGTCTCTATTAACACATTTAGGAAAGGATTTTCTGGTTTTTCAGGTTCATCTTTGCTGCAACCATAAAGGATAATTATCGATATTGAAAGTATGATTATTAATTTGCCCAACTTATTCATCATTCCCCCCGATAAAATTGTTCAATTTCAAATCATTCCTTTGTAGTTTGATTATAATGTATCGTAACATCGGCATTTTCTACAATAGGTTCATTCGCAAAAATTGTTGTGAATTTTACGGCTCCCATAGGACAGGAAGTGCAAAGGCCACATCTAACACAGTCGGCAGAATTAGGATTTTCATATACATTTATATCAACTGGACATATTTTTTTACAAAAACCGCATTTTGTACATTTTTCATAATCAACTGCAAGTCTTAACAGGCTTACTCGATTGAACAACCCCAATAGTGCACCTATAGGACAAACCGACCGACAAAATACCCTTTTTATAAATATAACTGAGGTAATAACTATCACAAGAATAATTATTTTCCTCCAGAATAAAGCACCTATTAATTCACGTAATTCAGGGTTCAATAATACTTGCGTTATTCCAGCAGAAAGAGTTCCCTGAGGACATATTTGACAAAAAGCTGTATTTGATAATAAATAAGGCAATAGAAAAACTGTCATAACTAAGAATAAATATCTACCATAGTGAAGGAATTTGGGAAGATGCAATTTTGGAGTCCTGACTTTGTAAAGTAAATCCTGCAAAAAACCGAAAGGACAGATCCATCCGCAAGTAAACCTACCTATACTGGCGGCAATGAAAATCATGACGCCAAGTAAATAGTATGGTATAGCTTTTATAACCATAAAGTGTTGAATCGATCCAATGGGACAGCTTGTAAATGCTGAAGGGCAGGCATAGCAGTTTAATATTGGTGGTGCGAAAGCTTTGGCGGAACCAGTGTAAAGGTGAGGTTTTGTCAACCATCCACTAATATATGAATTTGGGATAATAAAACCTAAAATTTGAACAATTGTGCGCAGCCTAAAAGTTGCTCTAAATGACATTCCGGTTCCTCATTGACCTAATTTAGCAAACTATTTTCATAAAAAAATAAGTCTTACAATCGAAATAGATATCGATGGATTTTTTTGAATATGTATGATATGATGCTTTGACGATTAAAACAGAATTCATAGGTTCCAGAACCTCAAATTTTTAAGCTCTCCAAAAAATTGTATTAATTACTAAAATATAGGTTATATCCTTTTTAATAACCAGATAATTGAATACAAATAATTAACCTATGCCTATGCATGATAAACATAGAATTACACCGTTAAGAATAACTTCACGAACATCCTGAGAATAAATTCCAAATAATGTAATTGCAACACTTCCAACAGTAATAATTGACCAAAGTATGTTTTTCTTAGCCCATGAGAGCTTTTTCTTTTTTTCTAAGGTCATCTGGTGTAATACCTATGGACAGTTTAAAATTGTTTGATGGTTTAAAGACTGGTACAACTCTTTCACCAATAGGTACTGGGTTGCCTGTTCGAGGATTCCGAGCCATCCTTGGCTTTCTTATTTTGAGTTTAAACGTACCAAATCTTCTAATCTCGATGTTGTTACCGTCTACCATTACCTCCTTGATAACGTCTAATAACACATCGCAGATTACATGAACATCGGACTTTGTAAATCCTGTCCTTTCGGCAACAATCTCAACTAGATCAGCCTTCGTCATAAGTCCTCCCTCTAATTTGAAGGTTCTATATTAAATATAAAACCTTGTATCTCTTTATCTGTCAAGAGATTTATAAAAAATCTAAATATTCCTCGAAATTACTCATCTGGAAATACTAAATCTTCCTCATCATTTATCTTGATTCCATCGAACATTTTAATCTCTTCTAAATATTCCGGAGTTGCTAAACTATCAGGATCTGGGAGCTCTGCATGTCTAATTTTATCACTTATCCGTAAATTCACATTTCGCAGTTTTCCGAAACCATCATCTTTAGAAAGTTCTTGTTCGTTTAGTGGTTTCAGTCTAAGAGTCAGAAAATCATTGAATAATCTAAGTCTATTAACTAAAAGCTTCACTAATTCTCTAAGGTAAAACATATCTAGACTAAGAACTTGTTCAGAGGGTATATTGAAAATCGGATATAACAGAGGATTCTCATCAATTTCAGATGAAAAGTACTTTGATATTTCTTCTTCAAGTGATAAGATCTCATTCTTAACATCTTCGATCTCTGACAATACATTATCTCTCTTATAACTGGCGTAATGCATCTTCATGAGAAGCTCTTTCCTATTAGATTGAAGTTTCTCCAATTTAGAGGATATATCTAACAAACCCGAAAGGTCACCTTCTGATTTTGGAGCGGGAATGTTTTCAATAAGTCTTTTTTGGAGGAATTGGACAAGTAATTTATCGATAAAAACTGCTCTGTGATAAGTTGAATTTTCGCACTTAACTTTACAACCATAGTAAAATGTTATATTTTTTGCATTATCTTGTAACACTCTCGGTGCAAAAATATCTATTTTCTTCCCGCAATATCCGCACCGTGTGAAACTTAGCTTATGAAAAATGGTGTAAACTTTTGTTTGATCTCGAATTCTAATGAGCCTTTTTTTGAACATGGATTGACTATCGATTTCTTTATTAAGGCTTCTTACACCTTTCTTTTCCCTTCTTTTTTTATTTTCTCTATA
>JAUXEQ010000247.1 GCA_030620455.1 bacterium
AACCAAAATTACGAAATCAAAAAATTTGAAGTAAATAAAGCTACTTCTTTAGATTGGGAAGCCTTAAATAGATTCTCAAATGTTATCAAAAAGGAATTTTGGCCCGATGATCCTGCGGAAAAAACTGAAGATACAATCCACAAGTATAAAGCAAAACCGGATTACGAAGATATAATCTTTAGATTTGTTTGGAACACTGATAGTACCGAGATAATTGGAACTTTAAGTTTTACTGTTGAGAGAATCGAAGAAAATCAACATCTTGCAGATTTTTATATCGTCATTAGAAAAGAAATGCGACGAAAAGGCATTGCAAAAGACTTGCTAAGTCTTGTAGTTGATTTCGCAAAGAACGAAAATCGTTCTCTTCTTATAATACATTCAAGTTCAAAAGTACCTGCTGGTGAAGCTTTTATGAAGCGTCTCGATGCAGAATTGGGAAGCTCAGAAAGAACAAGCCGACTTGTTCTTGCAGATTTTGATAATGAGCTTATTCATCTATGGCAGAAGCGCGCTAAAGATCGAGCTGAAGATTTTAAACTTGGATTTTGGGTGGGTCGATATCCTGAGGAAGATATCGAGGCTTTTACAAGGATGTTTGAAATTTTTTGGAACAGTGCACCAAGGGATAATTTGAAAATCGATGATGAAAAATGGACACCAGAAAAACTCAGAAAATGGGAAAACGCTCTCGAAAAAGGAAAATATACACGTTGGACAATGTATGCTCGCAAAAAGGAGACTGGCGAATTTGCAGGATTTACAGAGGTGCTCTTTGACCCCTCTAACCCCGAATTGCTGTACCAAGAAGATACAGGAGTTTCTCCAGAATTCAGAAATCTCGGTTTGGGGCGCTGGCTAAAAGCCACAATGATTGAGAAAATAATCAGTGAACATCCCGAAATCAAACATGTTATGACGGGAAATTCTACCACAAACGATGCAATGTTAAAAATAAACACGGAAATGGGCTATAAATTATACTGTATATGGAATGTATGGCAAATTGAAACTGATAAAGTTCGAGCATATCTTGAAGAATAATTGACAATATCCATTTCTCTGATTAAAATTATAATCGAACACGACGTTAACATTATCTAATAAAAAAAGACCGGCAGTACACCGGTCTATTAATTCTCATTCAGACCGATTCGGTCTTTGAGCTAAATGTGAAATTCTCACTCATTATCCCGGGTACTTTCGACCATTGATTTACTCGAATTGGTCTGCTCATACCCACAACATTCTGAAGGAAAACAATTGGCGATTCGTTGAATCGGAGATTCTTTACCGGTGAAACAATTTTCCCATTCTCTATTAAAAAGAAACCATCACGAGTCATTCCTGTAAGAAGCAACTTTCTCCTATCTACATAACGAATATACCACAATCGCTTAACAAGAAGTCCTTTTTTGCAATTAGCAACAAGGTCATCAATCGAATTATCCTCACCATTCATAAACAGTGGATATCTAATCGGATCCGGTTCAGTCTCTTTTTTACTTGCCCAAAAACGATCGTGATACAATCGTTCAATAACACCATCCTTAACCCATATTATCTGTTTTGCTGGCAAACCGTCCTGCCCAAATTGACTTGCAGGAAGTTCCGGATCATCTATTCTCGTTGAGATACTCACTTTTTCACTGAAAAGTTTTTCGCCAACCTTCCCAGCAAAAACTGTCGTGCCTTCGTCCGCATCTCGAGCGGACATATTCCAAAACATAAACGCTAAAATATCTTCAACAGCTTGAGGTTCGAAGATTACGGTATAATCTCCAGGTTCGATGTCTTTAGGATTTTGTGCTGCAACAGCAGTTGCCAATGCACGTTTTGCCATAGCTTCGGAATCAACTTGCGTTGTGGATTCTCCACTTTCTGAGGAATAACCACTGCCTTTTGGACCGTGCACAGTAGTCGAATAGCTCAGATTTGAATTTTTCAGGAACGCGAAAAGACCCTCGGAGTTGGCAAGAGCATCAATACTGTAATTAGCATGGAAAAGTCCACTAGTTTGGTAACCCTCATCTTTTGCCAGTGTTACCGTTTTATTAATTTCTTTGGCAATATCTAATGGTGTAAGTGCAACTACGTCGTCATAAAAACTCTGCGGAACTTTTGGATAACTTTGCGGTTTTAAAGGTGGCATATATTCAGGATCCTCGGGAGAATTTTTAGCAATATCCTGTGCCCATTTAATAAGATTAGAAATAGATTCACTCTTTACTCTATTAATAATAGAACTACCATGCTTCATCCCATATGCAACAACTAACCTAATACCTTCTTCCTCACCACCCATATTTTGCGTTATAGCGTTTTCTCCGAATCGTGAAGCGAGATTACTTTCATATGAATAAGTTACCTGTGCTTGCGGTGCGGTAACCTTTGATAGTATTTCTTCAAGTAATGCATTTATTTCATTTTTATCTCTCATAATTTCGCTCCCCCAACGTTAATATTTCGGAATCGACAGTAACTCGAACCATGGGTCATTCTCATTGCCTGCATAGGTTCTCCTTTGCCACAATTCATTACACCATGCGGTTTCCAGTAGACTTTTCCTGCAATTCCATCACAGCTGTTCCAAAACTGTGTTGTGTGTGCTTGATAAGTAACAAGCTTTAGTGGTTTAGTTTTTTTGCCATTTTCTATCATCCAGAACATATCGCCGCCGAATTGGAAATTGTTTCGCATTTGATCAATTGAGAAACTTCCCATTCCTTCGATGTAAATGCCTTTATCAACACCTGCGATGAGGTCCTCCGGAGTGACAGAATCGTCTGCTCCGGGTTCCATGTAGAGATTTGGTATGCGATTAATCGGGAAATGATTAAAGCCATCAGAACGGCAACAACCATTTGAATGCTTCCAACCTATTAATGGCACAGTTTCACGTGTTGTTCCAAGACTAATCAGAATTCCATGCTTAATAATTGGGAATTTCTGCATTTTCGTTCCATCATCGTCATAGAACCAACTGCCAAGCCCACCTTCAAGTTCGTTATTTACAGTGAAGTTTACGATTTCGCTGCCATATCGCAACTTATTTACATCCTCGTGTTTAATGAAACTTCGACCAGCCATATTGGCTTCCCAGCCAAGTATACGATCCAGTTCAGTGGGATGTCCAACAGATTCGTGCATCGTAAGTGCAAGGTGATCAGGATCGAGAACAAGGTCCAT
>JAUXEQ010000133.1 GCA_030620455.1 bacterium
CATAAAGGCCTTTTCCTCAAAAGTAACAAGAGTTCAGGAAGGGCTTGGTGCTGCGGAAAGAGTATATTGGTTGCTCGATCTTAAATGGAGAACAGCGCCACCTATCGGTCATTTGATTGTTTCGGATATTAAAAAGGAAATTTCATTTGAAGATGTAAGCTTCAAGTATGATGGTTCTGAGGATTATGCGCTAAAAAATTTTAGTTTTAGAATTCCAGCGGGTAATGTCGTTGCCTTGGTTGGTTATTCGGGTGCAGGCAAATCTACCACAGCCGACCTTTTAGCACGGTTTTATATTCCACAGGATGGAAGCGTTCGAGTCGATGGTAAGGATCTTAAGGATATTAATAAAGATTCGTGGCGATCGATTTTGGGTATTGTTAGTCAGGAGGTAATACTTTTCAATGATACAATAACGGCGAATATCTCTTACGGAGACGACAATCCAGATCTAACGCGCATATACGATGCTGCAAAGGCTGCTTATGCGCTGGATTTTATTGAGAATATGCCCGATGGTTTTAATACTGAAGTGGGGGATAGAGGAATTAGATTATCAGGAGGAGAGAGACAGAGAATCGCGATTGCGAGAGCAATTTACCGGAATCCAAGAGTATTAATATTAGATGAGGCTACAAGCTCCTTAGACTCGCATTCCGAAAGACTTGTCCAAAATGCCATAGATAATCTTGTTCAAGGACGTACCGTATTGGTTATTGCTCACAGACTGTCGACTGTTCAACGTTCAGATTCGATTATTGTTATCGATAAGGGAAAGAAAATATGTGAGGGTACTCATAACGAATTACTTAACATATGTCCTAAATATCGAGAACTATATGAAATGCAGTTTGATTTCGGGAGCAATACATCTTGAAACCGAGAATTCTTCATATTCATACAGGACATGGATTTGGTGGAACTCAAGCGTGGCTTTTGGAGACTGTAAAAGCTGTTTCGGAGCGATTCGATTTTGGTCTGATTAATCTGGATACTGAAGGTGAGCTTGGAAGCGAATTTAGGAAAATGAATTGTTACGTTGCAACTGTGGGAGGGATAAGTGGTAGCTTGTTTAAATATCCATTCTTTTTCCTTCGGATTCCTCGGATTGCAAAACTGATAAAAGAATACACACCTGATATTGTAATACTTCATAGTGGTGTTTTGGATCTTATTCCTGCTTTAGCTGCTAAAAAAACAGGTGTACAGTATATAGTTTATAACAATCATTCACTGGATAAATTTCGAAGGAAGTTTCTTGCAAATCTCGTGTTTAGAATACTTTTCCGAATTATCGATGTTGCATTAGTAAACTCAGTTGTAGTCATTGATTTTTTCGAGGAGTATCATAAAATTCGATCAGAAAAGTTCCATGTTATTCATTTGGGTGTGGATACAGAAAGATTCAGAATTCCAACAAAATTAGAGATATGTGATTCGAGAGAAAGCTTTGGGATAAAAGATGATGAAGTTGTTCTAAGTGTTATTGGAAGATTTGTAAAAGTTAAGGCAATAGATGAAGCTCTTGAGCTATTTGCGAAATTAAGCAACAAAACAAAAAGAATAAAATTCTTAATTGTTGGCGATGGACCGGAAATGAAAGATCTTAGACTTAAGGCAAACCAATTAGGTATTTCTGCAAATACTGTTTTCACGGGTTATATACATGATTTGACTTGTGTATACTGGGCATCTGATATATTCATTAGTTCTTCTCGCTCAGAGACTTTCGGACATGCTGTTGTTGAGGCAATGGCTTCTGGGTTACCTGTAATAGCAAGAGACATTCCAGTGCTAAGAGAAATAATAAATCATGGAGAAAATGGTTTTTTTATTGACTTTAAAGATATCAAAACGGATGCTCTAACTGTTTCCGAACTTATAAGTAATATAGAGTTGAGAAAAAAGATTGGCATTGCAGCAAGAAACCGTGTTGAGAAAAACTTCTCATTTAATAAATATGTAAGTAGTTATACCGATTTCATCACAAATTTGTTGAATGATAAGAGAATTTGATTATTTTGTTGAAATTAACTCCAGTATGTGAGATTCGATATGAATAGGGATTGAAATGTCAAAATTCTCAATGGTTTTAGTTATTATTGTGCTTGTTTCGAATGCTTGGTGTGGAAAATACGTAGCAGAATTTATGGAAATTGGAACAAGTGTGAGAGCTGCGGGAATGGGAGGAACGTTAATTGGAATAAAGGATGATCCCTCGGCAATCTGGTGGAATCCCGCATCACTGACAGGAATTGAAACTCCTCAGATTTACATTATGCATGCACTTCTCTACGAGCAGATGTACACTCTCGATGCTCTCGCATCTAGATGGGAAATAGGAAAAATAGATATGGGTGCTGCTGCCCTGAGGCTTGCAACAGATGCTATTCCATTTACGGATGAAGATGGATTTTACGATTACGGTCCAGATGGAATACCCGGTACAGGTGATCCGGGTGAAGGCAATGGCATTTGGGACCCCTTGGAGCCTGTGGATCCTACAGCTTTCAAATTGGTTGGTGAAGCGGATTATGCAGGTTGGATGAGCGTTGGAATGGATATTAGCGATTTAAGTATCGGTTTCTCGATTAAAGTTTTAAGGCAGGATATTGGTGGGTATAAAAATTACGGCTTTGGTGCCGATATTGGTGCGATATACGTGAAGGATAGCTGGCGACTCGGTTTATCGATTTTAGATTTTACAGGAATGCATTTGTTTTGGAGTACAGATTTTACTGAGTCAATACTTCCCACCGCAAGAATTGGAGGTGGGTATACTGTTCCGTTATGGGGAGATAAAATAAACGCTTACATTGCCTGTGATATTGAGATGAAATTTGAGGGGTATGAAGAGGCAACGTTATTTGCAACTGGTGGAATTAGTGCGGATCCGCATATAGGCACGGAAATTTCATTTTGGAACTTGATTTACCTTCGAAGTGGCATCGATATGACAGATTTCACAGCTGGGGCAGGTCTGAGAGTCGGATTGATTAACTTCGATTATGCATTCGTCGCTTCGATTATCGATAATGTTCACCGAATTGGAATGACGGTCGATTTTCCTGCCAAACGTACACCAAGGGTACAAACACCCGGAGAGTGATATAATTTAAAATAACTATTTTTATATTTCTACTTAAAGTGGAATTTTTTCATAATATTTTGGATTTGTACTATGAAAACAAGAATTCTTCATATTGCCACTGAGAACTTTGCAGGAGTTCCCTATTCACTTGTAAAAGCAGAACGGCTTGTGGGAATGGAATCGGATTTAATTACGATTTCCAAACCTATAAGGGAACATCCGCAAGAGGAATCTTTGAATCTTCCTTTCTATGGTGGCATTGCTAACAGATTCTTAAGGAGAATCACTAAAAGTAGTGATAAACTAATTAATAAAAGGTTTGAAGGTGAGGATTTCCCTCCCGTTTGGTCACCGAGACCATGGGGAAAAATACTATTCAATATAAGGGATAGGATTTGGGAACATTATATTAGGAGTAAAGGTTTCCCAGAAAAACTTAATAATTATGATATAATTGTACTCGATGGTGGAGTAGGATTTCTTAGATCAGGGAAGTTTATACGTCAATGGTTGCAAAAAACCAATCGGCTAGTTACGATTTTCTATGGTGATGATTTAAGAAGAAGGGGTGTTATTAAAGAAATAGATGATTTATCTCAATTGGTTTTTACGTTTGAATTTGACCATACTTTAATACATCCTCGAGCGAATTTTTTATTTTTTCCTTTTTTTGCAAAGGAGATGCCTCAAAGGCAAAGAATCTCAAGTAAAATAAGAATTGGACATTCGCCAACGAATAGGAATTCAAAAGGAACTATTGAGATTCTTAAAGCTTTTGAATACATATCTAATAAATATACTAATGTAAAAATTGTTGTAATTGAAGGATTGAACTATCATGAATCCTTGCAACAAAAGTCGACTTTAGATATATTTGTCGATCAAGTTGGGGAGTTAGGATACGGTATAAGCTCTCTCGAGGCTATGGCAATGGGAATACCTTCAGTAGTGGAACTTATGCCCGATTTTGAAAAATTTTTAGGAGATCATCCTTTTGTCAATGCCGATATTTCGCATTTGGCTGTTGCTCTGGAAAAATTAATCGAATCGGAACTATTAAGACAGGAACTGGGTGATAAAGGCAGGGAATGGGTTTATAAAGTTCATGATCCTTTAAAGTCTGCTTCTGAGATATTAGCTAAGTATGAAATGAAAGGTTGGGTATGAGATTTCTTTTATGCATAGGAATAATACTAAGTGTATCGATTTGTATTTATGCGAATCCTATTGTGATCGAGCTGAATTATGAGGATTTCGACCCAAAGATTATGCAGTCGAAGGACGGTTTTTCTATATGGCTTAAAGATGGTTTTGAGCCGTTACCCGGTCAACCATACATAGAACATGCTTTATTAGGTATTTTACTGCCTCCTGGATATAAGGCTTCATCGATAAAAATTCTTGAAAAAAAAATCGAATTATTGCCATTGAAAAGACCATTGATTGTCACAGAAGTTCCAGTACCTGATGGAACGGGAAGAATAGATACCTTCGAAATAAATTATCCTCAACACAACATAATCGAGCTTGCATCTTCCGGATGTGCAATGGGATATAATGTTGCATTTGTGAATTATTATCCTGCAATTTTTAATCTTAATGAAGGTCTGATTATTCACAAATATGTCAAATTTGAAATAGAGACTGGAGAAGGACAATCATGCAGAAAACCTAAAAAATTAAGTCCTTTCGCCGAACATATTCGCGAGAAAACAATTGGTAGTTATTTTAATCACGGTGTCTCGATGCTCGATTATCCAAAATCGAAGATTATAACAATGCTTGAATTAATTGGATCGGATGATTTTAATATCCCACCACGATCTGACGATAAACCAACAGATGTTTTGGTTATTACCTCAGATTCGTTAATCGGAACTGTTAGAGATTATCTTAATGAAACCAGACATGGATTTTCACAACGGTATGTGGCA
>JAUXEQ010000014.1 GCA_030620455.1 bacterium
TTAATTTCTGGATGGTGCTTTTTGTAATATTCATAACCGAACACTTGCTTTTTAGTACTTTCAAGGTAGTTCTCAACATCACGAATATGTTCTTCATTAATCAACAATCCACCTAGAGCAAAGAAGCAACCTGGATTACTAGGTTTACTTGGTTCTGAGGGTTTCTTAGCATCTCCTGATTCATCTAAAAATACAAACACCATCTCATTTTCTCCTCATCCCCTTTTTCTTTTCTTTGCTTACATTTATAAATAAGAAATAAAATCAATTTGCGCAATGCGGAATAAATACCGTCTGAACCGCGGATTACGCAGATTAGTGGATTAACTGGGATTTCAACCCCCTGACCTTTTGCTACGCACAAGGTCTGTCCCCCTTTTTTAAGGGGGACAAATTCATGGAGCGAAGCGTAGTGAATTAGGGGGTATCCGTGTAATCTATGAAACCAGGCGAAGCCTGTCTGTGTTATCCTATGTCTTCCGTTTTTACACAAAGGAGTATTCCGCACAGCTACCCTATTATCATATAGAATACAGCGAAAATTACTCTATCTTTTCATACAGGATGTATAATTTTAATAGTAATATCGCTCAAGTTGCAAAAAAAAGACGGGCATTTTGTGCCCGTCATCAACTTTCAATATTAGCAAGTCTTATTTACCGAAGTTAACACCAAGAGATACTTTTCCGAATATCGATCCTTTCTCACCGCTGAATATATAACCACCCTTGTGAAGTAAATCGTCCCCGACAGTTCCGTCAATTATCAGAATTCCATCAAACAAAACCACACCTGCGCCAAGTGTTAGCATATCGGGCTGCAGGAAGCAAGATGTTACGTCTTGAGTTGTGGTTATTTCGCCCTCTGTGATTTCCTTCTGAGTTTGTGTGCCATAAAATCTATTAACTCCCACTCGCACAACCAACCAATCCGTTGCGGGAAACTCCGATGCAAGAACCAGATGTGGAAGAGTTAATGCTGTAAGCGTATATTCCTTGGAATCTTCTTCTTTTTTTTCACCATTGCGATAGTTAATCTCTACAGCTGGAAGAACCCAACCACCTAATGCATTAAGTTTTAGCCCAGCACCTACTGTGAGAGTCATCAAAGAAGCATTAAATATTTCCTTGGCATCAATCTTATCTTTGTAAGAAAAAGTACTGAAACCAACTCTTGGAATTAGCGTCGCTTCTCCCATAGGTAGATAAGCCCGAGCACCCAAGCTTATCGACATTCCTCCATCACTTTCTTGGACAAATGTAGCAGTTTCGTGCTTATAGGAATTCATCCCAATTCTAACATTACCCTCAAAAAGCATTTCATCATCCTTTACACATGAAGCGCCAATTTTAATGCCTAATGCGGAGGTTTTCTTTAGTTCTTCGTTACTATCGGTTTCCCTTTTCCAATATTTGCGAGCCATATGAATGCCCAGTCCAAGAGCGATATCACCCACATCTGTTGCCAAAATTAAATCAATTTCGTTATTAGGTGGAGTTAAACCTGCAGGTGGTACAGGATTGGGTATATAATAATGACATTCACCATCATCTCCCATCCCCATAAGATAAAATTCATCTTCCTTTCTCAAAACACCTGCACCGAAAAAAATACTGCCAGTAATAGGGAAAAATGCGTAACCACTCTGACCAGTTGGGAGTGCATCAGGTCTATACTTGCCGAGTTCAAGCACAGCGCGGTTAGAAAAGAATTTAATTAGAGAAGGATTTTGGAAAACTCTGGTTTCATCGATAATATACGGTGAAGCACCCATTACCGCACCAACTCTGGCATCAGTAGCAAAAACCGGACTAATCACAACAAGCAACATAATCAGCGACAAAATCCACAACCTCATAATGCCCTCCTTTGAAATGTGTTCTTACTGCAAACAACTTCTAAGTAACTGCGGAATTTCGGATGGTATCCTTGCCACTGGTATACCACACTCTTTAAATTTAGCAATTTTTTCTGCAGCAGTGCCCTCGGACCCGGAAATTATTGCACCAGCATGACCCATTCTTTTCCCTGGAGGTGCTGTTTGTCCCGCGATAAAGGCAACTACCGGAATATCCATATTATCTACAATATAATCGGCTGCATCTTGCTCATCCGTACTACCTATTTCGCCAATTATAACAACTGCTTTTGTTTCGGGATCTCTTTGGAACAGGCTTAATGCGTCTATGAAACTAGTGCCGATAATGAAGTCACCACCTATACCAAGGCAAGTAGTTTGCCCAAACCCGGAAAGGGTCATGTTGTAAACTATTTCATAAGTTAATGTTCCGGAACGAGATATCAAACCCACATTACCTTCTTCGAATATATGAGCTGGAAGTATTCCAACCTTGCATTTACCGGGTGAAATTACTCCCGGACAATTCGGTCCTACCAGTCTTGAGCCAATTTTCTTCATAAAATCATATATTTTTGCACCATCGAGAGCCGGTATTCCCTCTGTAATTGTAACAATAAGGTCTATTCCTGCTTCGGCAGCCTCAAATATTGCATCGACAGCGAATCTTGGTGGCACAAACACTACAGAAGTATTTGCATCAGTTTCTTTAACAGCATCCAACACCGTGTTGAATACTGGCACTCCATGAATATCCATTCCACCTTTCCCAGGTGTGACGCCAGCTACAACTTTTGTCCCATAATCTAACATCGTTTGGGTGTGAAAAGAACCATCTCTACCGGTTATTCCCTGAATTAAAACCTTAGTATTCTCGTCCACAAGTATTGACATTTCTCCTCCAGAATTTGACCCACAGGTTATTTTAATTTACTCGAAATTAAGACAATAAAAATCTAAATATTAACAATTAGAAAATTTGGATTTATTCGACCTTAATAAGTCACACAGTCATACAGAATTATAATTCTTTTTTCGTGCCAAAAATAATTAGATACAAAATGTTTAACCACCAAACTCCGTAGCACTTGAGAAATTGAAATTGTCTATAACTATACCCGGAACAATAGCACCACCGAAGAAAAAACCGGTAACAGTTTTTTGTTCAGAGGCTATGTCGACAACATTATTCAATGTTTCTTCAACGCTTTGTGTAAAGCGCATGTTCTTGACTGGACGTGTAATCTCACCATTTTCGATCATGAATAAACCATCCCTTGTCATTCCCGTAAGAGTTAGTTTTGTGAGTTCTGAAACATTTGTATAATGAAAATGAACTACAAAAAGACCATTCTTGACAGATTTAATAATCTCTTTAAAAGATTTATCACCACCGGCAACAATTAAATTCAACGGTATAGCGCCCCAATGATTAGGTTGCTGAAGACCATGACCTGTTGGATCAGCATTCATCTTTAAAGCGGTCCAACGATCGTAAACGAGATTTTTCAAAACACCGTTTTCCACGAGTGTAACTTTCTTTCGAGGATAAGCTTCAAAATCGAAGGGCAAACCAGACCATCTATCATCGTATGCATCGTCAATCATAGTTAACTTTTCACTGAAAACCTTCTTTCCCAACTTCCCCTTAAGAAAACTTTCTCCCTCCAAATGCTTTCGAGCATTAAATCCAATCCAATTCAAGAACATAAGCAAATCACCAAAGGCTGCAGGAGTCAAAACAACAGTATATCTTCCCGGTTTAATATCCTGCGGATTTTGGCTTCTTTTTGCAAGATCCACAGCCTCAGCTATCTCAGCATCGATGTCAACATCTGAAAAACGCCAACTAGTACCCTCAGCCCATCCTGATCCGCTTTTTCCCTCTACCGTTGCGCTAAAGACAAAGTTAGAATTAGCAGCAAAAGCTCTGGCGCCTTTTGTGTTAGCGATTCCCAAGACTGTCCATCCATTCTCAACGATACCTGCAGCATTGAAATCGTGAGCTTTGGAGCCATCCACAATTTTGCAAACGATATCTGCTCTTTTCTCAGGTTCCAAATTAGCTGTATATTCGCAAAACTTATCTATTTCTTTATATTCCTGAATTCCAAGTATAGGCATCAAATCTTCATTTTCCGGTGTATTTTCGACGATCTCTTTTGCAGATTCAACTGCTTGGGTTAACATCTCATCCGATGCTGAAGTAGAGACAGAAACAGTACCTGTCTTTTTCCCCCTGATAAGTCGGATATCAACATCGCCTTTTTGAGTTGCAAGATTTTGATGTATGACATTATTAGCATATCTGGTGAGAGAGTTCTCGAATGAATAATAGATTAATTCAGCCTCATATTTGCCACAAAGCTCAAAAACTTTTTGACTAATTGTCTCGAATGTTTCTTTTTCCTGTTGCAGAGACATTTGTCCCCCCTAAATTTACATGTATGTAATAATATTAAATTATTATCTAATTTTAGCGAGTAAAAATTTATACTAATTGAATAATTTTTTCATTAGATTTTTTCGACTTTAAATTTATGTAATGAATATGAAAAATTTATCAACAAGACTAAAGCAATTTATCTCTTATCCTTTTGCTCGATTGGATAAGCTAAAAGTTGAAATTTCCAAAACTAATCGAGTAATAGATATGGGAATCGGCGATCCCGATTTTCCCCCACCAAAGGAGATACAAGGCGCTTTGGTTGCAGCACTTTGTGATGTAAATAACCATCGATATCCATCATACTCCGGTGAAGAATTTTTACTTCGATCAATAGCTCGTTTCTTCCTTAACAGATATAAAATCAAACTTTCAGTGGATGAAAATATTATTGTTCTCATTGGCACAAAAGAGGGAATTTTTCATCTTCCAATGGCAGTTTTAGACTCGGGAGATATTGCAGCTTATACTGAACCAGGATATCCAGTTATTAAAGCGGGGATAGTTTTCGCTAATGGTGAACCTTATCCTATTCCACTATTGGAAAAAAATCATTTTCTACCAGATTTAGAACAGATTAAATCTAACACCAAACTTGTGAGTGTAAATTATCCTAATAACCCCACTACAAAAACAATGGATTTAAACTTTATGGAACAATTAGTGGAACTCGCTCATAGATATGGTTTTATAATAGTTAATGACGCTGCATATAACGAAATTTACTTTAATGAAGCTCCTCACTCGATTCTTGAGGTTAATGGAGCTTTAGACGTAGCGATAGAATTTCATTCCCTTTCTAAAACATTCAATATGAGTGGGTGGCGTATCGGCTATGCAGTAGGAAATTCCGATATCATCGATGCCTTAAAAATCATGAAAAAGAACATCGACTCAGGGGTTTTTAGAGCTATTCAATATGCTGGGAAAAACGCCTTAGACAATTACTGGTCACTTACCGATTCTATAAGAAATATATATAAAAAGAGAGTTTTATATTTTTCTGATGTTTTGAAAAAATTAGACCTTGAACCTTTTAACGATGACGCTACATTTTATTTATGGACAAAGATACCAGATAGTTTTGAGAATTCCTTTCGGTTTTCTGAGTTCTTGATTGCAGAAGCTAGGATAATTACAATGCCTGGGGAAGCAATGGGCTCAAGTGGGAAAAAATATGTTAGATTTTCAATGACATTGCCAAATGAAGATATTGAATTGGCTGCGTCACAACTAAGAAAAGTTATAAAAAAATAATGAAAGCAGGAGGAATCATGATACGCAAACTATTGTTATGTTTTATTCTTTTAACTACAATTATCTCAGCTCAACAATTCGTGATAATAAACGCTGGTTTAGATCAGATTAGTCCAAAGATTGGTATTACAAATGATTGCTACTTTGTGGTTTGGGAAGATTATGCACCCAGAGGAATTGAAAACAATATAATAGGTACTACTGCAAACGATACTGGACTTATTGATTTAACAACAATAACAATACATGCACCTCATAACTCACATCAAATGGCTCCGTCAATAACTTCATATAATCCTTTTGATCATGTAACAATAGTTTGGCTCGACTACTTTCATAATTATACACCGCCTGAATATGATAGCATTTATGTTATGATGAGAAAATCGAATTGTGTAGGTCCTATTACAATAGAAAAAACCATTGCAGAGGTGGATAGCATTGGATATGATTACACAGATTTAGCCTTCTCAGGTACTCATTATATTAATGTCTGGATGAAAGTAGGTGGCTCCCAAAGAGCGAAATGCGTTATCTTTGATTCGGCAGGAACACCCACAACAGGAATTATAGACCTTTCAACGTCTGCTGGAGGCTTTCCATCTGTTGCATATAATGGCTCAGAGTTCTTAATCGTCTGGTACGACTCAACAAGTTCAGGTCAAGGTATCTTTGGGGAATACTACGATTCCATCGGAATTTCTCTGGGACCGTCATTCTTACTTATTAATAATCCAACAGCCATAAGACCTCACCTCTGTTCCGTTTCAGGAACAACTCCTGCAGAAAAACGCTTTGCGATTACTTGGCAATCTTATTCTGAGTTTACAAATTACGATATAAACATGGCAATTATAGAACATCTCGCCACAACAGCGGAAGGATTACCGATTGCAAGAGCACCAAAAGAACAAACAAATCCATCCATAGCATACAACAATGAAGGTTTCCTAGTTGTGTGGCAGGACAATAGAAATGACAACTATGATATTTACGGTATTATTCTCGACAAATTTGGAATACCTTATTTAGATGATTTTCCTATTTGTGAGTATCCACAAGCACAAACTAATCCTGATGTTGCCTATCATCCAATCTTTAAAAAATACCTTACAGTTTGGCAGGATAGAAGAACTGGTGTAAAATGGGATATTTTTGGAAACCTAATAGATGATCCAGAATTTCCCGATTATCCATATATTTCAACTTCAATGCCATTTGAGAGCGAGGTTATTACCTGTGACACCACGATTTCATTTTACATATCTATCGACGATGCAATCGATCCTGCAACAGTTGTGATTTCTTTTGATGGTTTATTATACAGAACATCCGATCCTGAAGTCTGGATCGATAGCAGTTATGTATTTTTCCACCCGGATTATCCTGATTCTTTTGAGGACACAATAACAATTTGTATCGATAGTCTAAAGGATATCATAGGCTCCAGTATCCCTGAAAAGTTCTGTCGAAGTATCATCTGGGACAATTTACCACCACGTCCCGTTAATGTATATCCTGCACCAGAATCAGTTTCAACTATCACGCCGACAAGCATTTGGATATCCCTTTACGATATTTCATCGATTAGACTTGCTGAAATGGTTCTCAATGATTCGGTTTTTTCTTTTGGAGCAACTGGATTAAATTGGGATGGAAGAACCGCCTCACTCAATATATTTTCCTTAGGAATCACATTGCCGGAAACAAATATAGTATGCGTTCGAGGAAGTGATGTTGGTCGTTGTCCAAACGAATTTGAATTTTGTTGGAGATTTTACAAAAGAGATGTCTCACTTCCGAGCGCAATAATAAGATATCCGGATTCCGGATCGGTTTCTGCTTGTTCATCTCAGGCAATTTGCATGTGGATAAGTGATAGAGAAGGAATAGACCCATCTACTATTAAGCTCCGAGTTAACGACACGTTGTACTCCGCTCCCGATCCGCATATAACTTTTTCTGCACCATCGATGGTATTTAATCCTCTAACCACATGGAGTGAAGGTGAAGTAAGTGTGGTACCTACCGATGCGAAAGATATACTTGGATATAGTATTCCAGACCCGATTATGTGGTCATTTTACATTGATTTATCTCCTCCACATATTGATTCATGTTCATACGGCACAGAGCTTAATACCTCGACTTCCGGAGATTTCTTCGTTTATATGTCTGATAACTACTCCGATAGCCTTACTCGAAGGAGTAAAATAAGATTATTTCATGTCTTTGAAGATTATCCCAGCAGAATAGCAACCTGGCCTTACGATTCATTAATGAAGCCAACCCCGATGATATTTGGTATTAGCTACGACGATTTTTTTGAAGTACTAAATAGCACATGCTCTCACTTAATAGATACTTTCAAAGTTTGTGTGCTTATGGAAGATTATGTCGATTACTGCTATAATAACCGAATCGACACTTGTTGGGAGTTCACATATCAGAACTCAGGAATAATTGAGAACGATAACATAATTCCAGATTATCCAATGTTAACATTATCTCCTAATCCTTTCAATTCTACAGTACGGATCTCGTTTGAACCCGTTGACAACGGTCTAATCGAAATTTTCGATATTTCTGGTAGATTAGTTGTTAAATTTGCTACAAATAAAAGTGGATCAATCCTCTGGGATGGTTGCTCTCAAACTGGACGTGAACTTGGAACTGGATTATTTTTCGTTCACCTCCGATGTAACAATATGGCAACAACAAAGAAACTTACTTATATAAAATAAAAAGTTTGAGCTCCTATGTCTGATATAGATCGATCTGGCTTTATTTTTATTTCAATTCTAAATAGAAAGTAAAAAATATTCTTTATTTTCTGAATATTAGACTGGGAAATTAATCATTATACACAGGTCTAATTAATTAAAATAATTTGTTAGTTCTTTGAGAATTTATAATGTTTTTTCGTTTCATTTTAAATTTCGGTAACTAAATTTGTAGAATTAATTGTCTGCAATAGGAGGAAATTTTGTGGGGAAAAAGATACTTGTTACAGGTGGAGCCGGTTTTATAGGTTCAAATTTCGTTAGACTTTTACTGAAAGAACCTCAGATCGAGAAGATAAGAATTCTAGATAAATTAACTTATTCTGGCAGCGTTGAAAATTTGGAAAATGTTCTCGACAATCCAAAAGTATCATTTATCCAAGGTGATATCATTGATTTTAATGTCTCAGCTAAAGCTATATCTAATATGAATTGGGTCGTTAACTTCGCTGCGGAATCACATGTTGATAGATCACTCTTCGACCCATCACCATTTATGGCAACAAATGTTGAAGGCGTTCGCGTTCTTCTCGAACTCTCCAGAAAACATAAAATCGAGAAGTTCCTTCAAGTTTCTACCGATGAAGTTTATGGCTCCATCATCAAATATGCTGCCGATGAATCCACACCACTGAAACCCTCAAGTCCTTACTCAGCATCCAAAGCTGCAGCAGATATGTTGTGTAATGCATATTTTGTTTCATATAATGTGCCGGTAATTATCGCCAGAAGCTCTAACAATTATGGTCCGTATCAATATCCTGAAAAACTAATCCCAAGATTTGTTTCTCTTACTCTAAGAAAAGACAAACTTCCTCTTTTCGGTAATGGAAAAAATATTCGAGATTGGTTATATGTCGAGGATAACTGCAAAGCTCTCCTATTGCTTCTGCAAAAAGGTATTCTGGGAGAGATATACAATATTGGAGCATCTGAACTACACCAAAATATTGAAATTACGAAATCGATGTTGGACATTCTTAATAAGCCTTACGATCTCATTACTCATGTGAAAGATCGTTTAGGACACGACAAACGGTACTGCATAAATTGGGAAAAAATTGAAAAACTTGGTTGGAAACCACAAGCGAAGTTCATTGAAAAATTTACCAAAACAATAAATTGGTATAAGAAAAGAGAAAAGTGGCTTAACAAAAAAACCGAGGAAGCTGAAGAATTTTATTCGCAGAAATCTTCAAATTATAAAGTAAAATAATTAATCCTCCGCAAAGATGGAGAAAAAAATGCGTATTGCAGTATTTGCTTCAGGGAATGGAACAAATTTACAAGCTATAATAGATGCCTCCACAAAAGGCGATTTACCAGCCGAGATTTCCCTTGTTGTTTCAAATAAAGCGGATTCATATGCGCTTAAGCGAGCTAATAAACACAACATACCAGCATTTTATATTTCCAGTGGAGATTTTGATAATCGTGATAATTTCGTCAATTCAATGAAATCGAAACTTGAAGAGGAAAGAATTGACTTTATTGCACTTGCAGGTTATATGCGAAAAATACCACCAGAAATTGTAACACAATTTCAACATAGAATAACAAACATTCATCCCGCATTATTACCATCGTTTGGCGGAAAAGGAATGTATTGTTTGCGAGTCCATCGAACTGTTCTGGAATATGGATGCAAGGTCAGTGGTGTAACAATTCACCTTGTAGACAACATCTTCGATCATGGTCCGATTATAGCTCAACAATGTGTGCAGGTTTTAGAGAACGATACTCCCGAAACCTTAGCCGAACGTATTATGATTCAAGAACATATTCTATACCCAAAAGTTCTCAAATGGTTCGCTGAGGATCGAGTTTTAATACATAACAGACATGTCATTATCAAACTGGAGTAATAAAATGAGAAAGTACAATGTTGTTTTATGGGAGGATTACAATTGGGATCGATTCTATCCACTATCTCTTACTCGCCCTCTTTTTGATTTGCGAATTGGAACTGAAAGATTCGTGGATAGAGCCTTAGATATATTCGGAGACCGAAACCCCAGCGGAATCTGCAGACCCGAACTTAAAAATATCCTTCAGGATTTAGGCATACAAATTTACCCAGCTGGTATCGATCCTGATCTTCCTACCGTTTTCCTAAACGGAACAGCCGTTTTTGCAAAAAAGCATAGACAAATTATTGACAATTTAGATAAACTTACTGTTCTTACCGCTCAAGAGAAACCTGTAGCAGTTTACTTTCCTTTTGGTAAAGAATTAGACATATTACAACGTATTTTCGAATCGATTCCCACAGAAAAAGATTATGACAATCTAATGAGTTTGTATCCAATAATCGAAACGGATGTACATGTTTTCGATTCAATATGGGACCTTGTATATAAAAATCCTGAAATAATCATCTCAGATTTCGAAGAGAACTTTAGCAACCGTGTTTCTCTCGGTGAAATAGATGACCGAGCTGCGATCTTAGGTACGGTATTCGTAAATGAGGGAGCAGTAATCGATCCATTTGCAGTGCTCGACGGTCGAAATGGTCCAGTAATAATCGACAAAGACGTTTATGTTATGTCTGGTGCAGTAATAATAGGTCCAGCTTATATCGGAGAAAGCACCAATGTTATGCCGTATGCCAGAATTAGGGAGGGAACGAGCATCGGACCAGTTTGTAGAATTGGCGGAGAGGTTGAGGAATCGATTTTCCTTGGGTATTCTAACAAATTCCATAATGGTTTCATTGGACACTCCTATATCGGCAAATGGGTTAATCTCGGCGCTTTAACAACAAACAGCGATCTGAAAAACAACTATCATGAAATTCGAGTTACAACACCCGAAAAAGTATACTCCACTGGATTAAACAAAGTCGGCACATTTATTGGAGATCATTCAAAATTGGGAATTGGAACACTACTTACTTCAGGTAGTACTGTGGGAGTTGCTGCCAACTTTTTTGGTGGAGGACTTGCACCAAAAACCTTACCATCATTCTTATGGGGTAGTCTTAAAAATGGCTTTGAAAGTTATAATATAAATAAAGCAATAGAGACAGCAATAATAGTTATGAGTAGAAGAGATTCAGTATTATCAAGAGCAGATGAAGTTTTGCTAAGGAATATTTCCGAGCAATCCGAAAATTTGCGAAGTAATTTCTAAAATTTTCGAAAATTAATTTCAGGAAGATATGAATTTCATACTAAATTGGGATATTGGATTATTCAAATTCATAAATGAAAAACTGAGCTGCCATTTCATGGATGTTTTAATGCTCTTGTTTAGCGATAAAGAATTTTGGATTCCAACTGTTCTTGGGCTACTTGCAATTTTAGCGATTTTTGGTGGCACAAAAGGAAAATGGGCAGCATTAGTGGCTCTAATTGCTATTGCAATCAACGATCCTATCTGTGCAAGGATTATTAAACCATTAATTGGAAGACTAAGACCCTCATGGACAATAGCGGAAAGGTTATTGACCGATCGTGGTGGTAGATTCTCATTTCCATCCAATCACGCATCAAACTCCTTAGCTCTTGCAACTGCGGTTGGTTTTTTCAAAAGGAAAACTCTTTGGTTATTCATTCCAATAAGTTTAATTATAGGATTCTCAAGAATCTATGTAGGTGTCCATTATCCATTAGATGTTCTTGCAGGCTTCATTATTGGTGGTTGTGTGGGGTGGGCAACTGCATATTCGATGAAAAGTATTTTCAAAATTTCCGTTAAACCAAGAGAACTTAATGTTAGCAATAATAGGAAAAATAAGAACTGCCAGAGGAATATTCAATCGACTAATAATTAAAAATAACAAGATCATAATCTTAGATAACGCTGTAAATCCCCCTGAAGACTGTAAGATTTGTGATTTAGGCAATAGAGTTCTCATTCCTCCATTAACAGATTCTCATGTCCACTTTATTCAAAGTGGAATTTACCTTAACTCATTAGATCTAGGCGAACTAAAGACCTGCAAGGAATTATTAGCTTTCTTAGGAGAAATCTCATTCGATGAATTTATAATCGATGAAACACTTTGGGGGTACAATTTCGATCCAATAGATAACATGCCTTCAGCAAAGGAACTCGATAAAGCCACAAACAATCTTCCTGTCTTCATACGAAGAATTGATGGTCATTCATGTTCTCTTTCTAACGCTGCAATTTCAATGCTTCCTGAGAAATTACGTAATGAAACTGGTATTTACATCGGCTCTTTGCAGGAGAAAATTGTTAAATTTTTTCTTAGATCGCTTAATGAGAGTGCGCTTATAAAAGCAGTCCACAAAGTATCTGAAAACGCCCTAAATGCAGGTGCTTTTTATATACATGCACTCTTTCCGCTATATGAATGGATCGAGGTTACATCCAAGATTCAAGATAAACTGCCTATCGAAACCACGAATTTCTTTGAAACAACCGATATCGAAAGCGTAAAATCGTTAGGATTGAAGCATATTGGCGGTTGTCTTCTTTTAGATGGCTCATTCGGTTCGCATACTGCTGCACTTCGAGAACCGTATGCAGATGATCCGGATAATCTTGGAATTTTATACTGGTCGGACAAAAAACTAGAGAACTTTTTCTCAAATTCCTTAAATGCAGGTCTATCCATAGCAATGCATGCGATTGGAGACCGTGCAGTAGAACAATATCTTAGAATCGCAGAAAAAATATCTAATGGGAAAAAGCTTGGAGGTTGGCGTATTGAACATGCAGAACTCGTCGATAAAAATCTTTTAAGACTTGCTGCTAAAATGGGAATAACGCTTTCAGTTCAACCTGCCTTTGAAACTCGATGGGGTGGTCCGGATAA